>NZ_JBHWEB010000109.1:0-31875 GCF_042734395.1 Amycolatopsis sp. NPDC059657
GCAAGAACAATCATCCCAAGTCAGAGGGCATCTGCGCGTCTACGACACGATCAACTCACCAACAACACCGGTGGATCCAGGCTCAACGTTGTGAAAGGGGCGTTCACGTAGACCGGGCCTACACCGTGATCAACCCTGAGTAGACCGCCATTTGCCGTCTCCTCCCGCAGGGTGAGCTTTTTCTCTCGACCGGTGGATCTCGGAACAGCACTCGACCGGGTGTAGTTCACTTGGTCCGTGACTACCCCTCGACCGCAGTCCCGAGTCCGTGCCCCCGAGCTCACCGGTGATGTCTGGCTGAACACCGGCGGCAAGCAGCTCAAGCTCAGCGAGCTGCGTGGGCGGATAGTGCTACTGGACTTCTGGACCAGCGGTTGTGTGAACTGCCTGCACGTACTCGACGAGCTGCGCCCGCTGGAGGAGCGGTTCGCGGACGTGCTGGTGACCATCGGCGTGCACTCGCCGAAGTTCCTGCACGAGGGCGAGGCGCGGGCCATCGAGGCGGCTGTGCGCCGGTACGAGGTCCACCACCCGGTGCTCAACGACCCGGAGATGGTCACCTGGTCGCAGTACGCGGTGAAGGCGTGGCCGACGCTGGTCATCGTCGACCCCGAGGGCTACGTCGTGCACGTCGCCGCGGGCGAGGGGCATGCCGAGGCGCTCAAGCGGGTCATCGAGGACCTGGTCGCCAAGCACGAGGCCAAGGGCACGCTGCGCCGCGGCGGCAGCCCGTACGTGCCTGCCGAGGAGCAGAAGCACGAACTTCGCTTCCCCAGCAAGGCGGTGGCGACCGCCGAGGGCCGGATTCTGGTGGCGGACACCGGAAATCACTCGATCGTCGAGTTCGCCTCCGATGGCGAGACCGTGATCAGGCGGTTCGGCAGCGGAAAGCGCGGAGCGCAGGACGGGCCGTTCGACCTCGCGAGTTTCACCGAGCCCGCCGGGCTCGCGCTGCTGCCCAACGACGTCGCCGAGCGCGCCGGGTATCACGTGGTCGTCGCCGACACCGCCGGGCATCTGCTGCGGGGCATCGATCTGCGCACCGGCGAAGTGTCCACTGTGGCCGGTACCGGCAAGCAGTGGCGCAATGGCCCCGACAGTGGCAAGGCGCTGGAGATCGACCTCACCAGCCCGTGGGACGTCGCATGGTGGGCGCCTGCGGGTGGCATCGTGGTCGCGATGGCCGGCAACCACACGCTGAGCCTGTTCGACCCGGTCGGTGGCGGTATCGAGCGGTTCGGTGGCACGACCGTCGAGGGGCTCAAGGACGGCCAGCTCGGCGAGGCGTTCTTCGCGCAGACGTCCGGTTTCGCCGCCGCGCCCGACAAGCTCTGGCTCGCCGACGCCGAAACCTCGGCGCTGCGCTGGCTCGACACCGACGGCAATGTCCACACGGCCATCGGCACCGACCTCTTCTCCTTCGGCCACGTCGACGGCGACGCCGACAAGGCGCTGCTGCAGCACCCGCTCGGCCTGGCCGTGCTCGACGACGGCCGCATCGCCATCGCCGACACCTACAACGGCGCGATCCGCCGGTACGACCCGCTCACCCGCGAGGTCTCGACGCTCGCGACCGGCCTGGCCGAACCGCAAGGCCTGCTGCTGCACGAGGGCACGCTGCTCGCGGTCGAGTCGGCCGGACACCGCCTGACCCCGGTCGCCACCGAGGTCACCAGCGTCGCCGGTGACGCGCACGCCGTGCGCCGCCCGCCGACCGTGCTCGCGCCGGGCGAGCTCGAGTTCACCGTCGTGTTCACCCCGCCGCCTGGCGAGAAGCTCGACGACCGCTACGGCCCGTCGACACGGCTGGAGATCAGCGCGTCCCCGCCCGAGCTGCTCGTCGAGGGTGGCGGCGTCGGCACGGACCTCGTTCGCCGGATCAAGCTCGCCGACGGTCATGCCGAGGGCGTGCTGCAGGTCGTGGCGCAGGCCGCGAGCTGTGACAGCGGTGCCGAGCACCCTGTCTGCCGGGTGACCAGGCAGGACTGGGGCGTCCCGCTGCGCTTCGCTGCCGACGGTGAACAGGCGCTCACTCTGGTGATGGCGGGCACGCCTCGCTGAGTCAGTACGATGACCCGCGTGTCAAGTACACCCAAGCTCGAAATTCAGATGCTGAACGATCGCGTACTGGTGCGGCTGTCACCCGAAGAGGGGGAACGGCGGAGCAGCGGGGGGATCGTGATCCCGGCGACCGCTCAGGTCGCGCGCAGGCTCGCTTGGGGTGATGTACTGGGCGTGGGCAACAGCGTGCGCAACGTGAAGGTCGGCGACCGCGTGCTCTTCAACCCGGAAGACCAGTTCGAGGTCGAACTCCGGGGCGAGGGGCACCTCGTCATGCGCGAACGGGACATCCATGCCGTCGCGACCGAACTCACCGAACAGGGCACCGGGCTGTATCTATAGGGAGGTCCCGGTGCGGGATGAGCCAGTCGACGATTTGGCGCTGGTCGACGAGCTCTTCAAGGCGGAGCCGATACCGCTCCCGCCGACGCACCAGGTGGTGGTCCGCCGCCGGATCGGCCGGCTCTTCATGATCACCGGCAGCATCCTCGGCCTGCTCGTGCTCGCCTACATCGCGGACCTCGTCGCCAGCATCGGCGACGTGCCGCGAGGCGTCACCGTGGCGGGCGTCGAGGTCGGCGGACTCGGCCACGCCAACGCGGAAGCCAAGCTGCGCAACCAGCTCCAGCCCCGGCTGATCCAGCCGGTGGCGATCACCGCCGGCGACCTCAGCGCCACACTCGACCCGCCGAAGTCCGGCCTCGGCATCGACTGGCCTGGCACGCTCGCGCAGGCCGGGGCGCAGCCGCTGAACCCGATCACCCGGCTGCTCGCCTTCTTCCGCACACGCGAAGTCGGCGTCGTCGCGAAGGTCGACCAGGACCTGCTGACCCGGTCCGTCACCAAGCTGGCGACCCAGTTCACCCGTGACCCCGTCGAAGGCGGCATCGGCTTTCGCGAGCTTCCCGAACGGGTTGAGGCCTACGCGATCGAGCCGCGCCCCGGCCAGGCACTCAAAGACATCGACGGCGCCGTCAGCGTCGTCAAGGACGAGTGGCTCAGCCATGGCGGCGTGCGGCTCAGTGTCGAGCAGGCGCCGGTGAAGGCGACCACGGAAGGCGTGCACCGCGCGCTCGACCAGATCGTCACGCCCGCGATCGCGTCGCCGATCACCGTGCACGGCGACGGCCAGGATTTCCCTTTGCTGCCACTGGATCTCGCGCACGCATTGAAATTCGAGGCGCGTGACGGCGGCACACTCGACGTCCTGATCGACCAGCCCGCGCTCGAAAAGACGTTGCAGCCGCAGCTCGCCGTCACCGAAAAGCCAGGCAAGGACGCGCAATTCGTGTTCGCGACCGGATCGCCCGCGGTCGAACCGGCCGAGGACGGCCGGAAAGTGGACTGGGCCAAGACTTTCGAGCCACTCGCCGAGGTCATGAAACGCGTCGACGCCCGCGAACTCACCGCCGTATACACCGCCAACCCGGCCGCGCTCACCACCGACGCGGCGAACACGCTCGGCATCATCGAGATCGTCGGCGAGTTCACCACGAGCGGCTTTTCCGGGCCTGCCGCGACGAATATCGGTGCGCTGGCGGCAAAAGTGAACGGCACGATCGTCAAGCCGGGCGACACGTTCAGCCTGAGCGCGCTCGGCTCACCCGGCTACGTCAACGCTCCGCTGAACGAGGACGGCACCGGCCCGATCGTGCCGGGCGGCGGCGTCTCGCAGTTCGCGAGCACGCTGTACAACGCGGCTTACCTGGCGGGGCTGACCGATGTCTCGCACGTGACCCATGACTACTACCTGGACCGGTATCCGGTCGGCCGCGAGGCGAAGATCCTGAACGCCGACGGCTCGGGTGCCGACCTGAAGTTCGGCAACGACGGGACGAGCGGAATCGCGATACAGGCTTACGCGGGCGGGTCTTCGGTCACCGTGAAGCTCTGGGGTACCAAGCGGTTTCGCGTCGAAAGTGTCTCGGGCGGGCAGAGCGACGTGATCGAAGCGCCGATCCAAAACGGTTCGGGTGACGGGTGCCAGCCATCCAGTGGTGAGCCGGGATTCAGCACCTCGGACACGCGAGTGGTGCACGACATCGGGACAGGGCAAGAGGTTCGCCGCGAAACCCGGGTCGTCAGGTACCAGCCCCGCGCGGCCATGGCTTGTGGCTAAAGGGGTCGTGAGTGTTCAGACCGGTCAGAACCGGCCGCATCACTCACGACCCCCGCGCTGGCTAAGAGGTTTTCTGGCCGCCCTTGATGCCCGCGTAGACACCAGCCGCGGCGATGACGCCGATGACGGCGGCGCCGACCTGGAACGCGTGGCGGATCCAGTCGATGCCGCTGGTGTGCTTGACGCCGAACACGCCGGCGAGCCAGTTACCGATGAAGGCCGCGATGATGCCGACCACGATGGTCAGCCACATCGGGATCTTCTGGTCGCCAGGCGCCAGCATCCGGCCGATGACACCCAGGATGAGACCGACCACGATCGTCGTGATGATGCCCCAAATTCCACCGAGCATGGCAACTCCTTCGTCAAGGAAAGCCTCACGGTGACACCGATCGGGCGCGACCGCCCCCCGACGTCGCCCGACCGGGTGAGCCCACGGACTACGACCAAAAAACACTGACCGGCCCGCCTCTCGGCGGGCCGGCCAGGTATCGGGAAAGTCAGCGGGTGACGCCTCGGCGTCCGTACATGTTCGCCACCAGGATCACGCCGAGCGCGGCGACGCCGATCTGGGTGAACAGCTCGAGCCAGTCGAAGCCGTTGGTGTCCGCGTAGCCAAGGCCGCGGGCGATCGCCGTGCCGATGAAGGCGGCGACGATACCGACGATGATCGTCAGCCAGAGCGGGATGGCCTGCCTGCCCGGTGCGGCCAGCCTGCCCAGCAGTCCGATGATCAGGCCGACCACGATGGCGGTGATGATGCCGGTGATAGTCATCGAAGCTCCTTTGGAATGGCCCCTCGTTGGGGTTGCGAATCCAGTAATACCCAGGAGCGGCCCGGCCAAACGCACGAAAACGAAAAGCCCCCTCACCCGAGATGGGCGAGGGGGCTTTTCGCTGGTGAGTCAGTGTCAGTAAGAAGACTCGTCGACGTCCATGAGCTCGTTGTCGGCGTTCTCGACGATCGCGCGACGCGAGGTCAGCTCCGGCAGCACGCTCTTCGCGAAGAAGGACGCCACAGCGATCTTCCCGTTGTAGAACGCGACATCCTTGTCGGACGCGCCCGCGTCGAGCTTCTTCAGCGCGACCTCGGACTGCTTGAGAAGCTGCCAGCCGATGAGCAGGTCACCGAAGGACATCAGCAGGCGGACCGTGTGCTGGCCGACCTTGTTGATGCTCTGCGGGTCCTGCTGCGAGGCGGTCAGATAGCCGATCAGCGAGCCGAGCATGCCCTGCGTGTCCTCAACGGCCTGCTTCAGCAGCGCGCGCTCGCTCTTGAGACGGCCGTTGCCTGCTTCGGCCTCGAGGAACTTCGTGATCTCGCCTGCCACGAACGCGACGGCCTGGCCCTGGTCGCGGACGATCTTGCGGAAGAAGAAGTCCAGCGACTGGATGGCCGTGGTGCCCTCGTACAGCGAGTCGATCTTCGCGTCGCGGATGTACTGCTCGATCGGGTAATCCTGCAGGAAGCCCGAGCCGCCCAGCGTCTGCAGCGACTGCACGAGCTGCTCGGTGGCGCGCTCGGAGCCGACACCCTTGACGATCGGCAGCAGCAGGTCGTTGACCCGCTCGGCCAGCTTGATCTCCTCGGGCGTGCCGTCCTGCGTCCACACGATGTCCTGGAACGACGCGGTGTACAGGTACACGGCGCGCAGGCCCTCGGCGTACGCCTTCTGCAGCATGAGCGACCGGCGCACGTCCGGGTGCTTCATGATCGAGACGCGCGGGGCGGCCTTGTTCAGCATGTTCGGCAGGTCGGCGCCCTGGACACGCTCCTTGGCGTACTCCAGCGCGTTCAGGTAGCCGGTGGACAGCGTCGCGATGGCCTTGGTGCCGACCATCATCCGGGCGTACTCGATGACCTGGAACATCTGCGCGATGCCGTCGTGCACCTCGCCGAGCAGCCAGCCCTTGGCGGGCGTGCCGTGCTGGCCGAAGGTGACCTCACAGGTGGTGGACGCCTTGATGCCCATCTTGTGCTCGACGTTGGTGACGAAGGCGCCGTTGCGCTCGCCCAGCTCACCGGTCTCGGAGTCGAAGTGGAACTTGGGTACCAGGAACAGCGACAGGCCCTTGGTGCCCGGCTTGGTCTCGATGCCGGGACCCTCGGGGCGCGCCAGCACCAGGTGCATGATGTTCTCGGTCAGGTCCTGGTCACCGGACGTGATGAAGCGCTTCACACCGTCGATGTGCCAGGAGCCGTCCTCCTGCTGGGTGGCCTTGGTGCGGCCGGCGCCCACGTCCGAACCGGCGTCCGGCTCGGTGAGCACCATCGTCGCGCCCCAGGCGCGGTCGATCATGATCTGCGCCCAGCGCTTCTGCTCGTCGGTGCCGTTGTTGTGCACGATCATCGCGAAGCTGGGGCCCGCCATGTACATGTACAGCGGCGGGTTGGAGCCCAGGATCAGCTCGGACGCGGCCCACACGACGGTCGGCGGGATGCCGAGGCCGCCCAGCTCGTTGTTCAGGCCGAGGCGCCACCACTCGCCCTCCCAGAGAGCCTGGTAGCTCTTCTTGAACGACTCGGGCAGCTTGGCCGAGAACGTCTTGGGGTCGTAGACGGGCGGGTTGCGGTCGGCGTCGGCGAAGGAGTCGGCCAGCGCACCGGTCGCCAGCTTGTTCAGCTCCGCCAGCAGGTCGCGGGAGCTCTCCTCGTCGGAGTCCTCCAGTACGCCCTTGCCCAGCTTGTCTTGAACGTTCAGCACCTCGAAGAGGTTGAACTCCAGATCGCGGACGTTGCTCTTGTAGTGGCCCATGGCGTCTCTCCGTTAGGGATCAGGTGCCGGCCGGGAACCTCGCCGTGGGAAGACCCTTACTCGCCGGTAACTTCAGGATATTACCTGTCGGTAACCGGCGGCAAGCCCGACCCTCTTCAGTGTTGCGCAGATCGCCCGATCGAGGCCGAAAATAGGGGTGCACCAGGGGTCAACGAGGGGCCGGTGCTGTTACGGGCTGGTTAATCGGGGTGACGTTATGTGCGTCATCGGGTGCGGTTACGAGTATCCCGCTGCGGAACGCGATGGTCACCGCGTGCGTGCGGTCCCGTGCGGAAAGCTTGCGCAGGATGCTCTTCACATGCGTGCGGACGGTCTCCACCGAGAGGAAGAGGAGCTTCGCGATCCCGGAGTTCTCCAGGCCTTCGGCGATGAGCTGCAGCACTTGGTACTCGCGTCGCGACAGCGGCATCCGCGGCAACGGGACCCGGCCCTCCGCGGTGGGTCGTTTGATGCGGCCGAGCAGCGCGGCGAGCGCCGGATCCAGGTATCGGCGGTCGGCGTGCGCACGCCGAATGGCTTCACTGAGCCGTTTCGGGTCGATCGCGCGCGGCACCAGCGCGTGCGCGCCGGCGGCGATCGCCTGCGCCAGGTACTGCGGTGTGCGGTTGCAGTCGCGGACCACCAGCACGATCACCAGCGCCGGGTCGCCTGAGCCGAGCAGTCTCGTCAGGTGGCAGTTCGGGTCGAGCGCGGAGTCGAGCAGTACGACGTCCGGGCGCAGCTGCTCGGTGAGCTGCATCGCGCCGTGCTGGCTCGACGCCTGGCCAAGCCAGTGCATGCCGTGCGTGCGATGGACGAGTCCCGCCAGGCCGTCGCGGAAGATCGGAACGGGATCGATGGCCGCCACGCCGAGGCTGCGCCCGAGCACGGTTGGCACTGACTGCACGTTCGTCGGCTGGACCATGTGATCTCCGTCTCCACACGCCGCCACCCTGCGCTCGCACGTCCCCAGTGCGCGCCCGATCCCCCTGCGGATCGGTCAGGAATGACACCTCGTGCTTGTTAGGACCCATCTTCGATCATCTTGTGACGGGGTTTCGCGCACTTAGTTGCATCGGGCGAACCTGCGCAACTCTCCGTAGAAAACGGCTCTGAAATGCCCGTTCCCGATCATCGGAACGTCCTGTGTGGACGCCGGATGCTACTGAGAGTTGATCACCGCGGCGCGCAGCCTGCCGAACTCTTCGGCCAGTCCCGCCGGGGTCCAGTGCGCGTTAAGTCCGCTTGGATTAGGCAAAACCCAGAGCCTGGTGTCGCCGATGCGCTCGTCCTGCTCGCCGACGACGGCCCTCGGACGGCTGAAAGCGGCCCGGTAGGCAGTGATTCCCACCACAGCGAGCCAGTTCGGTCGAAATTCACGCATTTTCGCGGCCAGCTGCTCGCCGCCCTCGCGCAGCTCCTGCTTGGTCAGCTCGTCGGCGCGTGCGGTGGTCCGCGCGACCACATTGGTGATGCCGATGCCCAGCTCGAGCAGCTTGTGCTGCTCACTCGGGTCGAACTTCCGCGGCGTGAACCCGCCGCCGTGCAGCGCAGGCCAGAACCGGTTGCCCGGTCTCGCGAAATGGAAGCCCATGGCCGTCGAGTAGAGGCCGGGGTTGATGCCTGCGAAGACCACGTCCAGGCCTGGCACGAGGAGATCGTCGAGCAGCTTGTCGCGTGCCGCTTCGAGCTCTTCCTTGCTGGGCATTGACCAAGTTTGGCAGGAGGTAGCCAAGAGGCCACGCGGTGCGTACGCTGTGTGATTCCGCGCACAGCGTGGTCCGGGTACAACGACGTTCACGGGGGTTTCGCTTTGCAGCTGGCACTGATCCTCGGCCTGGTCGGATTGATCTTCGCGGTCGCCATCACCTTCGTGGCGTTGGAAGACAAGCGCGCCGCACGGCGCGAGGCCGTGCGGCGGCAAGCCCGGCTAGCGCGCCTGGGCGAGGTGGACCCGCTCGCGCCGCACCGGCTGCGGGTGGACGGTTGAAGTGCTGGTGGCCCTGAAGGCCAGCAGCATCGCGGCGAACACCCAGCCGAGCATGGCGCCGAAGGTGTTGTTCATGAGGTCGTCGACGTCGAAGATCCGGTAGACGAACGGCGCGGTGCCGAAGTTGGCGCTGAGCTGGGCGAGCTCGATCAGCAGCGAAGCGGTGAAGCCGATCGCCATGGTGCCGACGAAGCCGCGCTTCCACATCAGCCTGGCGAACAGGCCCAGCGGGACGAACAGTAGGACGTTCATCGTCGCCTGCTGGAAGGTCTGCGTGCTGAACCAGTGCGCCGCCGAGAGCCCGTGCTTGACCAGCTCGGTGTGGATGTCCTCGATCCACTGGAACGGGTGCAGCTGCACGGTCTGCTCCAGCCGCCTGCTGTGCGGGCCGGGCAGCGGCAGGAGTACCACCGCCACCGTCATGCAGGCGTAGAGCGTGACCATCGCCGTTTTGGCGATCCGGATCGGCTGCGGACGGCCGAAGCGGGAGACGTGCACGATCAGCTGCGGGACGAGGATCGTCGTCCAGACCGCGGCGAAGATGAGCAGTCCGTAGGTGAGTGCAGTGACCTGTGCGTTCGTCATGCCATTGAACTTATGGATCTTGGACCTGCGGGTCTTCGGTCGAATAGTCCATGGTCAGACCCCCTGATCGGCCATTCGGCCGAGGTCGTCCACGGCCGATCGGCCACCCGCGAGGGTGGTGGTTTTACCTGTTACCAGCGGTTACGCTCACTGGATGGACGACGTCGTCTACACCCGAACCGGCCACGGTGAGCCGCTGGTGCTGATCCATGGGGTCGGCCACCGCAGGCAGGCGTGGAACCCGGTGATTCCGCTGCTCGCGAAGCACCGCGACGTGATCGCGGTCGACCTGCCGGGCTTCGGTGAGTCGCCGCATCGGGAGGGCGCGTACGGCGTCGAACCCGCGCTGCGGCTGTTCAAGGAGTTCTTCGCCGACCTCGGCATCGACCGGCCGCACGTCGCGGGCAACTCGCTCGGCGGGCTCCTTTCGCTCGCACTCGGCCAGGCGGGTCTCGTCCGCAGCGTCACGGCGCTTTCGCCTGCCGGGCTGTGGACGTTGCCGCAGCAGCGGTACGCCATCGGCATGCTGCGCGCGCACTATCACCTGGCGCGGCGCATCCCGGACCGGCTCGGGCACAGGCTGGCTTCGAGCGCGGTCGGCCGGACCGTGGTCAGCGGGATGATCTTCGACAAGCCCGCGAGGGTCAGCCCCGAGGTGATCTTCGACGACATGCGCGCGTTCGGCGCGGCAGCAGGATTCCTCCCGACGGTCGCGCTGACCCGTGGCCGCGGCTTCCGGTTCGAAGGCCCGGTGCTCGACGTCCCGGTGACGATCGCCTGGTCACAACGCGACCGGATTCTGGCCAGGCCACGTGCGGCCGAATTGCGGAAGATGTGCCCGCAGGCACAGTTGCTCGTATTGCCGGGGTGCGGCCACGTGCCGATGAGTGACGATCCGGAATTGGTCACTCGCGTTCTGCTCGAGGGCAGTGACGTTTAGGCAAATTCCGCCGAATTCCTCTGGTGGATCACTGAGCGGGAAGGCAGACTCCTGCGCCGGTGCACGCCCATTCGGGTCACGGGCGTCCGAATTCGGAGGAAGAATGCTTATTTCCAACCGGCTGAAGCGCGTCGTCGCGGTCACCGGGGTCGCAGTCGCCGCGGCGGCGCTGGTCGCCACGCCGGCGTCGGCCTACGGCAGCCCGACCACTGACGTCCGGCTCATCGCCTTCAACGACCTGCACGGCAACCTCGAGCCGCCGTCCGGTTCGTCGGGCCGCGTGGTGCTTTCGGACGGCAAGACCGTCGACGCGGGCGGCGCCGCGTTCCTCGCGACGCACGTGAAGCAGCTGCGCGCCCAGGTCCGCAATTCGCTGGTCTTCTCGGCTGGCGACAACATCGGCGCGTCGCCGGTGATCTCGGCGCTGTTCCACGACGAGCCGACCATCGAGTTCATGAACAAGATCGGGGTCAAGGCGTCGGTCGTGGGCAACCACGAGTTCGACGAGGGTTACGCCGAGCTCAAGCGCATGCAGTTCGGCGGCTGCCACCCGGTCGACGGCTGCCAGTTCCACGACCCGTTCAAGGGCGCGAACTTCCCGTTCGTCGGCGCGAACGTCACCTTCGAGAAGAGCGGCCTGCCCGCGGTGCTGCCGTTCAGCATCGAGTTCTCCGGCGGCGTCCCGATCGGCGTCATCGGCGCCACGCTGAAGGACCTGCCGTCGGTCGTCACGCCGGAGGCCATCAAGGGCCTCAAGTTCGGCGACGAGGTACAGGCGATCAACCGCACCTCCGCGCTGCTGGACCTGTTCGGCATCAAGTCGCAGGTCGTGCTCATGCACCAGGGCGACGGCACCGAGACCGCAGGCCCCGACGACTGCAAGCTGCGCCCCGGCCCCGCCAAGGTGATCGCGGAGAGCGTGACCCCGCGCGTCGACGCGTTCTTCACCGGCCACAGCCACCAGCAGTACAACTGCGTCGTCAACGACCCGGCCGGTAACCCGCGCCCGCTGATCCAGGGCGCGTCGTTCGGCCGTCTCCTGTCGGTGATCGACGTGAAGATCAATCTCCGCAGCCGCGACGTCGTCCGCGCGGAAACCAAGGCGCACAACCAGATCGTCACCCGCGACGTCACCCCCGACGCCGACGTCCAGGCACTGGTCGCCGAGGCCAAGACCAAGGCGGCCCCGATCGCCAACCGCCAGGTCGGCACCATCACCGCAGATCTTCCCGCGGCAGGCAACGCGACCGGCGAGTCCCGGCTCGGCGACGTGCTCGCCGACGCGCAGCTGGCGGGCACCCTGACCAACGGCGCGCAGATCGCGATGACCAACCCGGGCGGCATCCGCGCCGACCTGCTGTACAAGTCCTCGTCCAACGGCGAGGGCGACGGCGTGGTCACCTACGGCGAGGCGTTCACCGTCCAGCCGTTCGCGAACATCATGCAGACGATCACGCTCACCGGAGCCGGCCTGAAGGCCGTGCTGGAGCAGCAGTGGCAGGGCAGCATCACCCGCATCCTGCAGATCTCGGACTCGCTGCACTACTCGTACGACCTGAGCAAGCCGGTCGGCTCACGCATCTCGAACCTGACGCTCAACGGCGCTCCGATCGACCCGGCGGCGTCCTTGCGGGTTTCGGTGAACAACTTCCTCGCCGCAGGCGGTGACGGCTTCACCGAGCTGACCAAGGGCACCAACCTGGCCGGCGGCCCCGTCGACCTCGATGCACTACTCGCCTACTTCAAGGCGAATCCCGGCATCACCCCGCCGGTCACCAACCGCATCACGGCGATCGGTTAGTTCCGCTTTTTCCAAGACGCGCGGGTGACAATGGACCCATGCCTACCTGGGAAGACGTTGTCACCCGCGCGCTCTCACTACCCGAAGTCACGGTCTCGACCTGGTACCGCACCCCGGCACTGAAGGTCGCGGGCAAAGGCTTCGCCCGCCTCCGCACCGAAGCCGAGGGCGGCCTGGTCCTCATGTGCACCCCAGACGAAAAGGCCGCACTCCTCGCCTCAGGCGACCCGGCCTTCTACACGACCCCGCACTACGACGGCCACGCCTCGATCATCATCGACCTGGCCGCCGTCGACCCAGCCCACCTCTTCGAACTCCTCACGGACTCCCACCGCCTGAAGTCCCCACCCAAACTCCGAGCCACCCTCGGCTAGTCCCGACCCTTCAGGTACGCGTGCCGACTCCCCAGGTACGCGTGCCGTCCGTTCCGGCACCTACTCCAGGCACTTCATCCACACGACCTGCCTCCGATGCGGCAGATCGGTGTCGATATCGATCACCCCGAGCTGTACATGTTTCGAGACGGTCGTATCCATCCCCAGGCAGTTCGGCAAAGTAGCGCCGTCATGCCACGAATCGTCCGGCCCGCTCCACTGCGCACCGGCGATGATGTACCCCTCATTGCTCGGCGCCAGCCCGATGGCCGTTCCATTCGCGTTGGGTGAAGCCCAGCCCTCGATGACCTCGGGCGTCGCGGTGTGCCGATGAGCGACCCACCACATCCCCAGTACCAGAACCCCCGCCAAGATGGCGGCTCCCCAAATGGCTCTTCGCTTCTTCATCCACCCGACGCTACTGAGGCCGAGCCTGCAAATACAGAAAGTCGTTCACATCAACGACTTTGAGAATCCGTCGAACCACACCGGGCATGTCTCCGCGCGACTCGTCATGCACCAGCCGCGGCTCGCTCACCGCGTAAGTCTTCCGCCGCGTGATCAGCCGCCCGCCGCCTGCAGCGAGCACGTTCTTGACCCAGTCCGTGTCCGGCCCATACGTCAGCGCGAGCACGAATCCGTCGCCGGAGCGGAACACGTTGACCGGAGTCCGATACGTGCGCCCGGACTTCCGGCCTTGGTGCTCCACCAGCCCCATCCACGGCAGCCAGCCCGCGAGGTGCCGGGCGAGCCGGTTCGTCGCCACTCGGTTGAACCGCGCCAGCCGCTTCGGAAGGACCATGCGGTCAAAGCTACAGCGCTTGCGTCTTGGCGTTGCACCGGAAGTCCGACCAGATCGGTGAACCGCAGTTGCCGCACTGGGGTCCGAAGAACTCGCCGTACGCCTCCTGGTCGCTCATCAGGAAGTACCGGAACCACGCGGTGATCGGGTCGCGGAATCCACCGCCGTCACCGGAGGGCGTCGCGTGGGTCGCGCCGGCCAGTTCGCCGTAGACCGCCGGGATGTGGCCTGCCGCGTTGTAGCGCGGGATCACCAGCAGCAGCGGTGCGACGACGAGGTCGAACTGGCCGCCGAGGATGAACATCGGTCCCTTGAGCTGGCCGATCACGCCCAGCGGGCCCGGCTCGATCGGGACCGTGGTGTCCACGCGCGCGTCCGTGCCCGCGTTGATCGCGCCGCCTCCGCCTTGTGAGTGACCGGTCGCGCCGACCTTCGAAGTGTCGATCGTTCCGTAGAAGACACTGCCCGGCTTCGCGTTCTGCGCGGTCAGATAATCCAGTCCTGCCAGCATTTCCGAGCCGCTGCCGGACTGCGTGGTATTGGCCGCGGCGACGATGAAACCGTGCGATGCCCAGTGCCGCAACAAGGTCGCGTAGATCGACGGTGTCGCGAAAGTGCCGTTGCCCCAAAGGATTACCGGATGCTTCCCGCAGCCGCCGAGGTTCGTTGGCCGGAAAATCGTGTGCCCGACGCCGCTTTGCTGCTCGGTCACGGTGAACGGTCCCGGCCCCGACCAATTGTGGCCGACCGATGGACAACTCCGCTCGACGGGCACGGCCTCCGCGTGTCCTGTCGCGGCCACCAGCAACGCCACCGCGCCAACGAAAACGCCCGCTCGCCGCAGCCGAGAAAACACGCCATGCCCCTCTCGCCGTTGAAAGATCACCTCACAGAGTGCCTCGCGGCGAACCTGGTCGCCGATGTGTTCTTTCCCAAGAAGCACTGCGAATCATTGTGACGGTGCCCAACGGCGTGTGCGGTCACCTCATAGTGTCGAGTTTCGCCAACTCGTTTGGAGTAACCACCACGTCGAGACTTCGCAGGGTCTCGTCGAGGTGATCTGGCGTGATGATGCTTTTTTCGATACGCCCATCCGAGTATTCGAGGATGAGTTCGTTGCCGACAAAACGTTTGCTCAGGCCAGGTTCCAGGCGCATCACGACGATCTGACCCCAGAACGGCGACTTCGGATGTGTCGAGACGTAGTGATGCCCGACCTCGTAATCGACTTGGTAGCGCACCTCGGGACCGAACTGGTGCAACGTCGTCCAGTCACGTTCGAATCTTTGCAACCGCCACCAGGGTCCATTCTGAAGCAGCCGATATTTCCACCCTGCCTGGTCGACGATTTCCTGATCCCGCAACGGCATCGCCCGCAACAGTCCCCACCCGAACCCGACATCGGCGAGGAACTCCTCGTCCCCGATTCGCACCACGAGCATCATGTGCGTCGCCGGCCCCGGCCGGTCCGGCTGCACCCGCGCCATCCGCCGCTCGACGCTGAACCCGAGCGCCTCCAACGCCGCCGCGAACAGCAACCCGTGCTCGTAGCAGTACCCACCCCGTTGCCGTCGCACGAGTTTGTCCTGGATGACGTCCAGCCCGATGCCGGCGTGCGTGCCCATGAGCACGTCGAGGTTCTCGAAGGGGATGGACCGCACATGCGCTTCGTGCAGCGATTCCAATGCCTCGGGCGATGGCGCCACTCGTGCGTGCCCGATCCGCGTCAGGTACGCGTCGAGGTCGAAGTTCATGTCTCCAATCAACAACCTCGAGTGCGCTGGAAGTCAAGCCAATCGATCAACGAGCGCGTCGATCAAATCGTGCCGTTCCTCCGGCGTGAGCAGGTCGGGCAGGGTGAGCCGTTCGACGATCATCCAGTTCAGTGCCAGCCACAGCAGCGTCACCGTCGTCCCGTCACCAGGCAGGCCGGACTTCAGGTGGTTCTCGACATTGAAGTCGAGATCCGCCCGGACCCGCCCGGTGAGCACCTCGCGCAGCCCCGGCCGCCGGGTCGCTTCGAGGCGCAGTTCCAGCAGCGCCAGGAACCCGGTCGGGAACGCGGCGACCCGCTCGACCACCTCGTGCATCAGCTCGGTGACCCGCGCCCGATCGCGCGGCCCCTCATCGACGGCGGCCATCACGGCTTCGTCCGGCTCAAGCCGCTCGTAGACTCGCGCGCCGACGCTCATCAGGATCTCGTCGCGGTTGGCGAAGTAGTTGGAGGTCGTGCCCGCGGGCACCTCGGCCTGCTGGTCGACGGCAC
Source organism: Amycolatopsis sp. NPDC059657 (assembly GCF_042734395.1). Taxonomy (NCBI): domain Bacteria; kingdom Bacillati; phylum Actinomycetota; class Actinomycetes; order Pseudonocardiales; family Pseudonocardiaceae; genus Amycolatopsis; species Amycolatopsis sp. NPDC059657. The sequence continues at coordinate 15,695 of NZ_JBHWEB010000109.1, forward strand.
GGAAGGTCAAGCCTCGAGCCCCCTCATTGGCCAGCACTTCGATCGCGGCGTCGAGCAGCGCCGCGCGGCGTTCGGGATTACGTCGCACCATCGGTTGAAACCACTCCATGCGTAGTGCTACAGTTTTATCACTACAGACAAAGTACTACAAACCAAGTGGTCATGGGGGCCTGAGTGCGCAAGCTCGTTTACTACGTCGCCGTCTCGATCGACGGCAAGATCGCCGGACCGGGCGGCGAGTTCGACTTCTACCCGGAGGCGCCCGACATGGTCGAGTACCTCCGCGCCGAGTTCCCCGAAACAATGCCGACCCACATCCGTCCCGGAATCGGCCTCGACGGCGTGCCGAACAAACGCTTCGACACGGTGCTCATGGGGCGGGGCACCTACAAGCCCGCGCTCGACGCCGGCATCGCGAGCCCGTACGCGCACCTGCGCCAGTACGTGTTCTCGACGTCCCTCGGCGAGATCGCCGACCCGGCCGTCGAGCTGATCGCCGGTGATCCCGTCGCCGCGGTCCGCGAACTCAAGGCTGTCGACGGCGAGGGCGACATCTGGCTCTGCGGCGGCGGAAAGCTCGCGGGAACATTGCTGCCGGAGATCGACGAACTGGTCTTCAAGACGTATCCGGTGATCGCGGGCGCCGGTATCCCGGTGTTCGACGGCAAGCTGGCGGCGCGCCCGTTCACACCAGTCGACACCCGGACGTTCAGTCACGGCGGCACGGTGATCACTTACCGTCCTAGTCCACAGTAGACACCGGGCTCGCGAGCAGCGGCCAGAGCGCGGCGGCGATTCCCGGTGCGACGGCGACCGTGGTGCTCGACGAGAAGTCGTGGGGGACGCCGGCCGTGTCGGCCACGATGGCTCCGGCCTCGCGGGCGATGAGAACGCCCGCGGCCGTGTCCCATGGCTTGTTGGAGTAGAGCACGCACGCGTCAAAGCGGCCTTCCGCGACCCAGACCAGGTCGAGTGCCGCGGAGCCGATCATGCGGACGCGCTCGACGTTCTCCACAAGGGACTTGGTGACCGACCGGCGATAGTCGTTCTTCCCGTCCGCGCCGGGGCCGACCGCGTAGTCGCCGATCGCGATGATCGCGTGGCCCGGGTCGTCATTCGAACTGGCCTGTATCGGCCGTTCGTTGACGAACGCCCCGCCGCCTTTTGTGGCGTGATAACGGAGTCCGAGGAATGGAGCCGCGATCACGCCGATGACGGATTCTCCTCGTTCGACCAAGGCGAGTGACACCGCGCAAAGCGGGATGCCGTGTGCGAAGTTCGAGGTGCCGTCGATCGGGTCGAGCACCCAGACTCCGTCGGCGGTCTGGTCGAGTTCGCCACCGCCGTGCTCCTCGCCGAGGAACGCGATATCGGGCGTCATCTGGTCAATGTAGGCGCGGATGTGTTGTTGTACCTGGATATCCAGGTCGGTGACCAGATCGCGGTCGCCCTTCTCTCGGACGACGCCGCGGTCGGATGTGGTGACGAGCCGGTAACCGATCTCGACGGCTTCTCGTGCGATGGCGAGCAGTTCGGCCGAGTCCTTCACCCGGTGCACCTCCCGGTCTCGAAAACAAAGCCCCAGGTCTACAGTGGACAACTGCTGACCTGGGGCTTTGTCAAGAGAGCGGATGACGGGAATCGAACCCGCGTATTCAGCTTGGGAAGCTGATGTTCTACCATTGAACTACATCCGCAGTGTGTCATCAGCATACATGGCAACGATCCTCGCTCGGCAACCCCTCCATGCCTTGACGCCCGGCCGTCGAAGTGACAACACTTGTTGTCTACATCGAGGCGAGGTGGCGACGATGGAAGATCCCGAGCTGTTCCGGCAAGGCGGGTTCCGCCTGGCTTCGAGGTTGTTCATCGAGGGGGACATCCGCGGTACCGAGCAGCAGGTCAAGCGGCTTCGGGAGTTCGCGCAGGCCGAGGATCCGCTCGCGGACGCCGTGGTCGCCTGGATGCACAGTCAGCCGCGCAAGGTCGGGCAGCGGCTGTTCGAGGAAACACTGCGCAATGGGACCACCGCGGACACGCCCGCACCGCTGAAGGCGCTCTTCGAAAGCGTCGAGGCGACCCCGTTCTGGGTCGACGAGCAAAGACTCCTGCGCGGCGCTAAAGCCATCCTCAGGACCGGATTGCTCGGACTCTTCCCGCTCGGTGACATGTCGCTCATGGGCGGCTATCTCGCTTCCCGGGCCACAAAAGCGCTGGTAGGCACTGGTGAGATCGAGCACAAAGCGACACGGAGACTTGTCGAGACCGCCGCTTGGTGGATCGACGTCACCACGCCGGGGAGCCTCGCGAAGGGCGAGAAGGGCTACACGTCGGCCATCCGGATCCGGCTTGTCCATGCTCACGTGCGCGCGGCCATGAACCGGCGCGAGGACTGGGATTACGAGGCGTGGGATCGGCCCGTCAACCAGGTGCAGACCACTGGCACCCTGCTGCTCTTCTCGCTGGTCTTCGTCTTCGGGACGCAGTTGCTCGGCGTGCGGTACAGCCAGAAGGAACGGGCGGACATCCTGCATCTCTGGCGGTACGTCGGGTGGCTCATGGGCGTTGACGAGGAGTTGCTGCCCGCCACTGAGGAAGACGCCTGGCGCATGCTCTGGCTGCTCGCCAAGACCGAGTTCATTCCGGACGACGACTCGAAGCGGCTCGCGAAAGCGCTGCTCAAGTCCCATGAAGCGATCGGTGAGGGGCGTGGGCTCGCCGGCAAGGTGCTCTCGCATGTCGCCGTGCGGGTGCACTCGTCGATCAGCAGGCTCGTGCTCGGGAAGGTCAACGCCGACTTCCTCGGGCTGCCGAACGATCCCATCGCGCAGGCGATGGTCGTGACGGCCGCGGGCCTCAACTTCGCTGGCGAGACGCTCAGGCAGTTCATTCCCGGCGCGACGCTGCTGCAGGAGCGGCTCGGGCAGGCCGGGCGGGAGGCCTATCTCAGGCAGCTTGAGAAGGTTTTCGCACCCGACACCACCTATGCCCAGCACATGCGAGCCGCCTAAGTACGCTGTCGGACGTGCTGCTCAGTGATCGTGACCTCCGCAAAGAGCTCGAGAACGGACGTCTCGGGGTCGAACCCTTCGATGCCGCGATGCTCCAACCGTCGAGCATCGACGTCCGGCTCGATCGCTTCTTCCGGGTGTTCGACAACTCCAAGTACACCCATATCGACCCGCAGCTGCAGCAGGACGAGCTGACTTCGCTGGTCGAGAAGGAGGGCACGGACCCGTTCGTGCTGCACCCCGGCGAGTTCGTGCTGGGGTCGACGTTCGAGATGGTCACGCTGCCCGACGACCTCGCGGGACGCCTCGAAGGCAAGTCCTCGCTCGGGCGTCTCGGGCTGCTCACGCACTCGACCGCGGGGTTCATCGACCCCGGGTTCTCCGGCCACATCACGCTGGAACTGTCCAATGTGGCCAACCTGCCGATCACGTTGTGGCCGGGCATGAAGATCGGCCAGCTCTGCCTGTTCCGCCTGACCAGCGCCGCCGAGCACCCGTACGGCTCGGCGAAGGCCGGTTCGCGCTACCAGGGACAGCGCGGGCCGACGCCGAGCCGGGCCTACCAGAACTTCCACCGGGTCGACACCTGGCGTTAGGCCAGTTCGAGTCGTTTCACCAGCTTGCTCACGCGGTTGCGCGGGCCGATGATGCTGACCGCGCTGACGGCCAGGTCCGCAGGCTTCGTCGACGCGAGCTCGGTCAGGTATTCGTCGTAGACGCGGGTCGTCTGTGCGATGAGTGGCATGTCCGTGACATGGACGCCTTCGCTCGCGCACGCCTTCTCCCGCACTTCGGCGAGCGTCGCGGCGTCGGCCGTCAGCACGGAACACCCCGCCCATGGCAGTCCGGGGTGTTCGAAGCCGGACGCGTCAGGGCCGCCTGGGCCGATCAGGCCGCCGACGGCTTCGCCTGTGCTCGCCGCGACGCAGGCGACGGCGTTGGCCAGCCTGCCGATCGGCGTGGACGAGTCGACGACGATCACCCACTTCAGGGTGGCCGCCCGGGTGCTCTCGGCGGTGTTGATCACATCAAAGCTCACTGAAACCATGAAAATGCTCCCGTAAATGCGGTCGATATGGAAAACGCTATCTCCAAAATCGACGGCATGACATGCTTGCCGAACTTAATTCGGCACAGGAGCGAACATGGTCGAACTCGACGAACTTGATGCGGCGATCCTGCGGGAACTGCGGGTCGACGCTCGGCGCACCAACCGCGACATCGCGGCCGCGGTCGGTGTTTCGCCGTCCACCGCGCTCGAACGGACCCGTGGCCTGCGCGAGCGTGGCGTGATCCGCGGCGCCGTGCTGGACGTGGACCTCGCCGCGATCGGGCGGCCGGTGCAGGCGTTGATCGCCGTGCGTATCCGGCCGCCCTCACGGCGCCACATCGAAGCCTTCCGCAACTGGATCACCCGGCTGCCCGAGGTGATCGGCGTCTTCGTCGTGGCAGGCGGCGAAGACTTCCTCGTGCACGTCGCCGTCGGCAGCAACGACGACCTCTACGCCTTCGTCATCGACCGACTGACCGAGCGGCCGGAGGTCGCCGACGTGCGCACGAGCGTCGTCTACGAGCACCTGACCAACTTGGCCTAGCGCAGCGGGTGCGTGAGGAAGAACTCCCAGATCATCGGCGTCGCGTCGATGACCGTCGGCGTCGCCGAGTCGTTGTTCGGCGTCCTGCTCGGCCAGACGTGCCCGAGTCCCTCGATCCGCACGTGCGCGAGCGGGCAGCCGAGCCAATGCTGATACGTCACCGGACCGTCCGACCAGCTCACGGACCCGTGGCAGCGATCGCGCGAAGCCCAGCCCGCCAGCCAATCCGGTAGCGCGGGCAGGCCCTTCGCCGGGTTGCCGGTGTAGGGGATCGTCGTGTCCGCGGTGCCGTGGAAGTCGATGATCGGCGCGCGCTGGGACGGGTCGCACGCGCCCGACTGCGGGTAGAACGCCCCGGAGACCGGCGCGAACGCCGCGATCCGGTCGGGCATCCGGCACGCCAGCACGCCGACGAAACCGCCGCCGTTCGACTTGCCTGCCGCGTAGATACGACGCGAGTCGACGCACAGCTGCCGTTCGAGCGACGAGATCAGGTCACGCGTGAACTGCACGTCGTCCGCGGCCGCCGAGTACGGCGCGCCCTCCCAAGCCGACTCGCCGTCGGTGCCGATCAGGCCTTGCGGATAGACCACGATCGCGTTGAGCGCGGACATCCCGGTCAGTTGTTCCTGGTACTCCGAGGTGCGCTTGTGCCCGTGGAACGACAGGACCACGGGCAGCGGCCGGAATCGCGAGTACGAAGCGGGCAGGTGGACCCGGTATTCACGGGTCAGCCCGCCCGACTGGATCGAGGTGCCGGTCGAGGCGCCGGTGGTGAACGGCGCGGGGCGGCCGCAGCCGGTACGCGCCGACGGCGTGGCCTGTGCGGTGGCCACTGGTGCCAGAGCGAGCGTTGCCAGCACAGCGGTGAGCAGGGCGAACGTGCGTCTCATCGGTCCTCCAAAGCGTTTGGGCAGACCGTGCCACGCGGAGTGATGGCCGTCACTTTTGTGGTCATAGTGTTCACACGGCGACGCGCTCATTCCATTCGATGCGGTGATCCCACATCCACGACCGGTCCGGCGCCGGCTTCTTGAACGCCTGCTTGATGAAGAAGTCGCGGATGAGCCTGCCGACCGGGCCGACGGCCTTGTCGTCGCCGTTGCGCTTGCCCTGCGCCACGACGGCCTCCACCCGCTCGCGCCGCAGCGATTCGTAAGCGCGCAGCGCCGACGGGACGTCGAGGTCACGCAGGCAGCGGCCCAGCGTGACGGCGTCTTCGATCGCCATCGACGCGCCTTGGCCCGAAGCGGGCGAGGTCGCGTGCGCCGCGTCGCCGACGATCAGCATCCGGCCGCGGTGCCAGATCGGCACGGTCGGGAAATCGTAGGTCGACCAGGGCGGATAGATCTCCGACGTGGCGTTGATGATCTCGGTGGCAGGCGAGTTGTCGGGCTCGACCAGCCGCAGCATTTCGGCTCGCCACGAGTCGCCCGCGAGCGCGCGCAGATCAGCGGCCGTCGGCTCGGACTGGTGCGCCGGGTTCGCGAACCACCAGACCTGGCCGTTCGGGTGCGGCACGTAGGCGAAGAACACGCGCTTGCCGAAGATCATGCGCATCACGCCGGGCTCGTCGTCGACCCGCACGCCTTCCGCGTAGCCGCCCGTGTTGAGCAGCCGCACATAGCGCGGCTCCGGCGCGTTCGCGTCGATGATCTCGCGCACTCGCGAGCGCAGGCCGTCCGCGCCGATCAGCAGACCGCCCTCGGCCTCGGTGCCGTCTTCGAACTGCGCGCGGACGCCGTCGCCGACGTTCACGGCGTCGGTCAACCGCTTGCCGTAGTGCGTGACGATGCCGCGCCGAGCCGCCTCATCGCGCAGCGCCACGTACAGGTCCGAGCGCTTCACGGTCTGGCTGACCGTGCCGTCAGCGAGCGCCACGCCCAGCGGGAACGAGGCCAGTTCGCGGCCGTTGCCCAGGCTGAGTGTCATACCCGGCGTGGCGAATCCGATGTCATTGACCAGGTCTTTCAGGCCCAGTGCGCCGAGGGTGTCGATGCCGTTGACGGCCAGCGTGAGGAACGCGCCGACGCCCTCGGCGGTCCGGTCGTACGCCTCGAACAGCTCGGCCTCGTGCCCGGCCTTGTGCAGAGCCATCGCGGTCACGGTGCCCGCGATCCCGCCGCCGATGATCAGCGCCTTCATGGTGTCTCCCCATCAAAGTCTCTTAGAAACTAATTCGTTCTGTCGAACTAAAGAGTCAGGTAGGATTCGCCAGGTGTCAAGTGACAAGGCAGAACTCGCGGGCAGGCTGCTCGAGCTGGCGCGCGCGTGGTCGACCGAGACGGTCATGTTCCACACCGCGATCGCCGAAACCTCCGGGTTGTCCGCGACCGACACCAAGGCCATGGACTACATCGCGCGGCTGGGTCCGCTCACGGCCAAAGAACTCGCGCGGCACTCCGGGCTCGCTCCCGCGTCGGTGACCGCGCTGATCGACCGGCTGGAGCGGAAGGGCTTGGTGCTGCGCAAACCGCATCCCGGCGACCGGCGCAAAGTGCTCGTCGAATTCAATGTCGAGCACGCGAAGACCATGCCGCCGTTCTGGCAGGGGCTGATCGAGGAGAGTCTCGAATACTTCGCGACGCTCAGCGTCGAGCAGCTGGAGACGATCGCGGACTTCATGGTCGCGACGACCGAGATCACGCGGCGCGCCAAGGAACAGGTGGCAGTTCTGTCCACAAAGGATGGTCAGAAGAATCTTCCATGATCAATACCGGCGTTGAGCTGGGGGAGATTTATCTGAGACTCCCGTCAATCCAAAAAGAGTGACCGAGACCCTCGTCGCCGTAACTCTTTCGTGATAGTTTTCGGCCCCGTGTCAGCCATCGGTGCGCGCAAGCGCCTACTCCTCGTCACGTTGAGCTTCCTGATCGGTGGCGCGGCCGCCGCGGGCGGGTCGATCGCCATGGGGCTCGTGCCCGGCGTGAATGTGGGGAACAGCGGACTGCAGGTGCCGCACACGGGTCCAGGCGACCCGGCGCTGGCGAAGTCGCAGGGCGGCGGCGGAGCCCAGGACCCCGCGGGCACCGGAGCGGGCGCGACGTCGTCCGAGAGTGCCGCGCCGACCACGACGCCGACCACGAGCAGCAGCGCGACACCGACGACGAGCTCCGAGGCCCCGCCGCCGAGTTCGTCCGAAGCCCCGGCGCCGCCCCCGAAGCCAGCTGACCCGCCGAAGCCGGCCGACCCGCCGCCTGCGTCGAGTGGTGACTCCTCACTCGCCGGGCAGGTCGTCGCGCTGGTGAACAAGGAGCGCGCGAAGGCGGGCTGCGGCGCGGTCAGCAATGAAAGCCACCTCGCGCTCGCCGCGTCGAAGCACAGTGACGACATGTCGGACCGCGAGTACTTCTCGCACACGACACCCGAGGGTGTCACGTTCGACCAGCGCATCCGCAACGCCGGCTACTCGCGGCCCGGCGCGGAGAACATCGCGAAGGGCTCACGCACGCCAGAGCAGACCATGCAGATGTGGATGAACTCCAGCGGTCACCGCCAGAACATCCTCAACTGCTCGCTGACCAAGCTCGGCGTCGGCGTCGCCACCGACGGCTGGCTCTGGACCCAGGACTTCGGTTACTGATTCCAGCGCTCCGACAGGTCGCCGTAGCGTCGCAGGACGCTGGCGCGCAGGTCGGGATCGGTACGCGGCACCGGCTCGATGAAGACCTCTGTGACGTCAGGGAACCTCGTCTGCAACTCGGCGGCCATGCGCACGCAAGCGTGTTCGACGTCAGCGGCGCCCAGCACGTCGTCGAAGTCGACGCGGGCGCAGACGAGCACGCTGTCGGTGCCCAGCAACATGGTCTGCAGGTCGACGACGGCCTCGATCTCGGGTGCGGCGGCCAGGTGATCGCGGATGCCGCGCACCATCACCGGATCGGCCTGCCTGCCGATCAGCAGGCCGCGGTTGGTGCGGCCGAGGATGTACGCGACGACCGCCAGCAGCACGCCGATGCAGACCGAGGCGAGGCCGTCCCACACCTGCGAGCCGGTGAGCTGATGCAGTCCGATCCCGGCGAACGCGATCAGCAGGCCGATCAGCGCGGCGGAGTCCTCGAACAGCACGGTCTTCGACGTCGGGTCGTCGACCATGCGCAGGTGCAGGCCGAAGGTCCGGTTCTCCTCGGCGGCATCCGCGCGCGTCTGGCGCACGGCCTGCACCCACGAGACCGACTCCATAGCGAACGCGAGCCCGAGCACGATGTAGCCGACGATCGGGGCTCGCCTGCTCCTCTTCGTGACCGAAGATGGTCGCGAAGCCTTCGTAGAACGAGAACATCGCGCCGGACGCGAAGATCGAGACGGCCGCGAGCAGCGACCAGAAGTAGCGCTCCTTGCCGTAGCCGAAGGGGTGCATGCGGTCCGGCGGGCGCTCTGAGCGGCGCAGCGCGGTCAGCAGCAGCACCTCGGTGATCGTGTCGGCGACCGAGTGCACGGCTTCCGACATCATCGCGCCGGACCCGGTGATCAGGCTCGCGACGAACTTCATGATCGCGATCGCCAGGTTGACGCCGCCTGCCAGCACGACGGTCAATGTGCTTTCGCCGGCAGGGCCGTTCTCGTCGCTCACACGGTGATCGTAGGGCTCAAAGCCCCCGCAGGCCGCGCAGAACGCGCTCCATCAAGGCGAGCGCGGGGCGGCCGTCGGTCGTGACTTGCGTTTCGTGGACGTTGACGAGGCCGAGTTCGGCCATATCGCCCAAAAGCACCCTGGCCACCCCGAGTGGGACGGACAGGTTCGCCGCGATCTCCGCGACCGAGCGCGGCCGCTCGCAGATCGTGCGCACCGAATGGAACTCCCCGCTGAGCCGGGACGCGGCCCACGGCGCGTCCACCCGCGTGGAGATCATCGCCTCGATCGCGAGGTGGAGCTTCGGTTTCGTGCGTCCACGGGTGAGCACGTACGGCCGCACGCGCGGGCCGCTGTCGGGCAGTTCGATGTACTCGGGAGGTGGCGCCGGTTCGGTTTTACGCACCGAGGGCACGGGGGCGGGAACCGGTTCGTCCGCCTGCTGGGCGGGGAAGCGCGCGCCGACCCGGCCGACGGCAGGGCGCCGCCGATGGTGAGCGACCTTCACGGGCTCCTCGGCGGCGAAGCGCGCACGAAGCCTGTCCGATGGAAACCGCGCGCCGATCAGCGCGCCGTCGGGCATTCTCGCGTCGTGATCATCCGCCATCTTCGCCGCCTTTTTCGCGCGTCTAAAACGGACCTCGCAGGCGGCTCCGGCAACGAGGAAAATTCAGGATACGCGACGTGTCCATACCTCCAAATGGATTCTGGCTGCTACGAACAGGTGATTATCGCGTTGGCCCAGTCCGCGTGGTCGTAGTCGATGCCGTCACCGGCGTTGGAAACCACGAGCCGTAACCGCCTTGCGCCGGAAATATCAGCAGAGAGTTGTTTCGCCGCCGAAGCTCCCGTGAGGACTCCGCTGTCCGCGACTTTTGTGGTACCCGCGTACACCTCGAAAACAACACTTGCCCGATTTGACGGACTTTCGTCGTCGACGCCGACGGTTGCTTCGAACCGTGCGCACCGACCGTCCACGTAGTACGTCAGGTCACTGCGCGCGTGCGTGCCGATGCCCTTGCCGAAGGTCGTGCCGTTGATGGTGAGCGTGCGGCCGTCGCCTGCGGGCTGCTCGCCGTTGCTGCGGTCCTTTTCGATCGGTCCCCAGGCGCTGGACCAGGTTTCTGTCGGAAGATCGGAAATTTGCGTCCGTCCGCTCGGCGGAACGCTCAGCGTGCCTTGTTTGCTGACGCGGTAGACGACGGTGGCATGTGCCGGAACCGAGGCGCTGATGGCGCTCGCCGTCGTGCCGGTCGCCTTGGACCACAGATCCTTGAGCCCGTACTGCGACGCGCCGCCGATGCCGATCTCCGCGGTGGTGGTGCTGATCGTCGCGGTGGAACCGTTCTCGTTGAACAGTGCGACGGCGACGTCACCGTTCGCCAGCGGCTTCGCGATCACGTAGGTCCCGCCGGATGCCTTGACCTGGCGGCCCTGCACGCCGCGCGGGTCCTGGTCGAGCGCGATGATGTCCTTGTTGAGCAGTGTCTGGAAGTTCTCGGTGGAGATGTTCGACAGGTTGGCGCCGATGAGCAGCGGCGCGGACATCATCGACCACAGGCTGAAGTGACTGCGGTACTCGGCGGGCGTCATCCCGCCGTTGCCGACCTCGAGCATGTCCGGGTCGTTCCAGGCGCCGGGTTTCGCATACGGCGCAAGGGAAAGGTTGCGCTTGAAGATGCCGAGCATGCTCGACCAGTTGTCCGAGATGTCGCCCGTGGTGCGCCAGGAGTTGCCGACGTTCTGCGCCCAGTTCCACGGGCTGTTCTCGCCCCACTCGCAGATCGAGAAGACGATCGGCCGCCCGGTGGCCTTGAGCGCGTCCCGCATTTTCGTGTAGCGCTGGACGGCGTCTACTCCTTGATTGTTGCAATTGTCGTACTTCAGATAGTCGACACCCCAAGAAGCGAACAGGTTCGCGTCGCGTTGCTCATTGTTCAAGCCGCCAGGGAACCCCAGCGTATCGCACGTTTTTGTGCCCGCGCTCGTATATATCCCGAATTTAAGACCCTTGCTGTGCACGTAGTCGGCGACATATTTGATGCCGTGCGGGAACCTGACCGGATCCGGCTCCAGGTCGCCCTGGGCGTTGCGCTGCGGCTTGGCCCAGCAGTCGTCGAGATTGACGTACGTGTACCCGGCGTCCTTCAGTCCCTTGCTGACGAACGTGTCGGCGGTGGCGAGCACCATCGCCTCGTTGAACTCGGCGCGGCAGTGCGTCGTGTTCCAGTTGTTGAACCCCATCGGCGGGGTCAGCGCGAGATCGTTCTCGAGTGCCTGCGCCGGCGTCGACACGAGCGCGAGCGTGGTGGTCACAACGGACAGCGCGACAGCGAACTTCCGTGACATACTCCGAACGTAAGCAGCCCGCCCCGCGGCGACCAGCCGCCAACCAGGTGGTGGCCTAGACCAATTGTATGATCATATCTCAGATCCCCGGGCTAGACCTCCGCGGGCGCCGAGGCCGGCTGGGGGTCACCCCGTTTGACGGCGGTGAGCAGGAGCTGGGCCACGTCGATGACCTCGACGTTTTCGCCGGCCAGGCCATCGGCCTTGCGTGCGGTGACGCCGTCGGTGAGCATGACGCGGCAGAACGGGCAGCCGGTCGCGATCTTCGTCGGGGCGGTGCCGAGTGCCTCGTCGACGCGCTCGATGTTGATGCGCTTGCCGATCTTCTCCTCCATCCACATGCGCGCGCCACCGGCGCCACAGCACATGGAACGGTCGCCGTGCCGCGGCATCTCCCGCAGTGTCGCGCCGGAAGACTCGACCAGCTCACGCGGAGCGTCGTAGACCTTGTTGTGGCGGCCGAGGTAGCACGGGTCGTGGTACGTGACGTCCTCGGCGATCGGGGCCACCGGGGTCAGGTGCTTCTCGCGCACGAGGCGGTTGAGCAACTGCGTGTGGTGCACGACGTCGAACTGGCCGCCCAGCTCCGGGTACTCGTTCGCGAGGGTGTTGAAGCAGTGCGCACAGGTCACGACGACCTTGCGCGCCTGGCGTTCGCGGCCTTCGAAGACCGAGTTCAGCACCTCGACGTTCTGCTGGGCGAGCATCTGGAACAGGAACTCGTTACCCGCGCGTCGTGCCGGGTCGCCGGTGCAGGTCTCCTCCGAGCCGAGCACGGTGTACTTCACGCCCGCGATGTGCAGCAGCTCCGCGACCGCGCGGGTGGTCTTCTTCGCCCTGTCCTCAAACGCGCCGGCGCAGCCGACCCAGAACAGGTACTCCGCGTCGCCGAGGTCGCCGTCGAACACGGGCACCTCGAAGTCGAGGTCCTCGGTCCACGCCAGCCGGTCCTTGGCGTTCTGGCCCCACGGGTTGCCCTTGTTCTCCAGGTTCTTGAACATGCCGTTGAGCTCGGTCGGGAACGACGACTCGATCATCACCTGGTAGCGGCGCATGTCGACGATGTGGTCGACATGCTCGATGTCCACCGGGCACTGCTCGACGCACGCGCCACACGAGGTGCACGACCACAGCACCTCGGGGTCGATGACGCCGTTCTCCTCCGGCCCGCCGATCAGCGGGCGCTCGGACTCGGCCAGCGCCAGCACGTCGATGCCGGCGTGCGGGTTGTCGCCGGTCAGGCCGATCTCGTCGCCAGCCATGTCACGCTTGCCGCCCGCGAGCAGGTATGGCGCCTTGGCGTAGGCGTGGTCGCGCAGCTGCGTGATGAGCAGCTTCGGCGACAGCGGCTTGCCGGTGTTCCAGGCCGGGCACTGCGACTGGCAGCGGCCGCACTCGGTGCAGGTGGAGAAGTCCAGCCAGCCCTTCCAGGTGAAGTCCTCGACCTTGCCGACGCCGAACGTGTCCTCGTCGGGGTCGGCCTCCTCCAGGTCGAGCACCTTGCCGTCGCTCATCATCGGCTTGAGCGCGCCCAGCGCGACGCCACCGTCGGCCTCGCGCTTGAAGTAGATGTTGAAGAAGGCGCTGAAGCGGTGCCACGCGACACCCATCGTCATGTTCTTCGACACGACGTACACCCAGACCATGGCGCTCATCAGCTTGACGAACGCGAACACCGACACGAGCGCGGCGCTCGACGGCAGCAGGTGCCCGAGCGGCACCGACGCGAACGCGGCCCAGGCCGGGCCCTCGTGCACGCCCATCGCGGACTTCGCGGCGCGGACGCCGATGATGCCGAGGCCTTCGATGATGACGACGGCCTCGACGAAGTACGCGGCCTTGAAGTCGGAGCCGGCGAACCGGGACAGCCGGTCGGCACGCCGAGGGTGGTTCAGCTGGCGGATGATCACCAGCGCGACGCCACCGACGATGGTGCCGACGCCGAGTATCTCCATGAGGAGGCTCCACAGCGACCAGTCCTCGAGGATCGGCCAGCCCCAGGTCGGCACGAACACCTCGCCGTACGCCTCGAACAGCGCGAGCGAGCCGATCAGGAAGCCCCACATCACGAGCCAGTGCCACGGTGCGACCTGGCGGACCTTCGCCATCCGCGTATGCGCGGCGAACTCCTTGATCAGCGTTTTCAACCGGGGCGTGAACGGCCCGTTGCGGGTCGCGTCCGGCTGGCCGAGACGGATCGTGCGGATCATCCGCATGATCGTCATGACGAACATGCTCCAGGCGACGACGCTGACCGCGAGCGCGATCCCGCCGAGCGTCAGTTGTACAGCGCCCATGATCGGGTGCCTTTCGTCCGGATGTGGTGGTGGGGGGAGCGTAGTACTGCTTACCGATGAGTAACTGATTAGCGACGCCTAAGTCCCACCGATGTGGTGTACGACTCGCTGGTTTTTGGGACGATCGTTCAGGTAGTTTTGCCGGGTGGGTTACTTACTGCTGGCTCTGGCGATCGCGGCCGAGGTCTCCGCGACGGTCTCGCTGAAACTGTCGGAGGGCTTCTCCAAGCTGGGTCCGTCGATCATTGTGGTCGTTGGGTACGCCATTGCCTTCCTGGCGCTGGCACAGGTCTTGAAGTCTGGGGTCCCGATAGGGGTCGCTTACGCCATTTGGGCGGCCGCCGGGGTGGCGCTGGTGGCCGTCATCGGCGTGTTGTTCTTCCGCGAGACGATGAACGCGACCATGGTCGCCGGGCTCGCGCTGGTGATCGGCGGTGTGGTGCTGCTGCAGGTCGGAGGCGCGCATTGAGGAACCAGCTCGACGGCCGCAAGGTACGCGGCGAGAAGCGCCGCGAGGAGCTCATCGCGGCGGCGCTGCGCGTCATCGAGCGCGACGGCGTCGCTGGCGTCACGCACCGGACGGTCGCCGCCGAGGCGGGCGTGCCGACGACGTCGACGACCTACCACTTCTCCAGCCTCGACGACCTGCTGATCGCGACCCTGATCTCCTGCGCCCGCGACATGGCGACCGAGGTCTACTGGATGATCGACCGCGCACGCTCGCGCGGCAGCGGCGGCGCCTCCGAGGTCGCCGGGCTATTGGCCGAGGCACTCGGCCCGCGCCGCGGCCGCACGATGGCCGAGTACGAGCTGTACCTGCTGGCCGCCCGCCGCCCGGAGCTGCGGCCCGCGGCACGGCGGTGGCTCGACGTGCTGACCTCGATGGTCCGCCACGACGACGAGATCGCGTTCCGCGCGTTCCTCGCCGGTATCGACGGCTTGCTCATGCAGGGCCTCATCGACGACGAGCCGCCGTCGGCCGCCGAGCTCAAGCCGGTCGTCGAGTACCTGCTCAAGCCCCGCTAAGTTCGCGGGCATGGGGAACATCGAGATCACCGACGACCGCACCAAGGTCGACTTCGACGTCGTGTGGAAGTTCATGTCCACCGAGGCGTACTGGGGCCAGTGGCGCACCCGCGAGCAGATCGAGACGCAGGTCCGCGACGCCTGGCGGGTCGTCGCCGCCTTCGAAGACGGCCAGATGATCGGGTTCGCGAGGGCGTTCTCGGACGGGCTCTCGACCGCTTATCTCGCGGACGTTTTCGTGGTCGAGGCAGCGCGTGGCCAGGGGGTTTCCAAAGCGCTCGTGCGCACGATGATCGACGAAGGCCCAGGCGCGACCATGCGCTGGATGTTGCACACCAGGGACGCGCACGGCCTTTACCAGCAGTTCGGCTTCAGTGCTCCGGACGAGACCTACCTCGAGCGGCCCGCTAGCCGAGCTTGAGGTCCTGCTCCTCGTTCGCGGCCAGCAGCAGCGAAATCCGGGTCGCGCCCGCGCGGGCCGCCTGCTCCAGCAAGGGGCGGCGGTTGTGGAACTCGTGCGCGGGCACCGAAAACGCGACCGCGCCGGCCACTCGGTTGGCCGTGTCGTAGACCGGGGCCGACACACAGGCGATCTCGGGGCGGAACTCCTCGATCTCCATCGCCATGCCGACCCGCGCGACCTCAGCGAGCTCGGCGTCGAGGTCGTGGACGCGGACCGTGGTGCGCTCGGTCAGCTTCGCCATTCCGGCGCTCGCCAGGTATTCGCGGCGTTCGCGCTGGCCGAGCGAGGCGAGCATCGCCTTGCCGAAGGCGGTCGCGTGCACGGCCTCGTGGAAGCCGAAGTCGAGTGGCTTGGCGCGCGGGAACTCCGGGGAGTCGGCGACCGCGGCGACGACGACCTGGGTGTCGCGGAAGACGCTGTAGTAAGCGGCGGCGCGAGTGCGCTGATGTAGTAGACGTAGCTCGTCGCGCACGGTGTCGCCGACGTCCAGCTCTTCGCACAGCTTTTGGTACAGGCCACCGACCTTGTAGCCGAGCCCGAAGCCGCGTCCGTGCCCTAACCGGATGAGGTATCCCTCGTGCGTCAACGTGTTCAGCAAGTGATACGTCGTGGAGAGCTTGTAACCGGCTCGCCGCGCGACGGCCTTGGCGGTGATCCCGTCGCCCTCCGAGGCGACGATCTCCAGCACGCGCAAGGCACGTTGGGCCGAGCCGATGAGTCCGCTTGGTTCCCTGAGACCGTCCGGCACTCAATAACCGTACAGGGCTCGTGAGTTATTGCCCCGGGGGGTAACCGGGGCCTCACAACAGAACCAAGCGGAGGTAGACCCCAAAGAGGTCGCGCGGCCCCCCGACGTGAAGAAGACGC
>NZ_JBHWEB010000110.1:0-31622 GCF_042734395.1 Amycolatopsis sp. NPDC059657
GTTCTAACCGCCCGCAACGCGCACGAGTCTTTCAGGCCAGCTTCGCGTAAACGATGATGTTGTCCTTGTAGCTGTGCGCGGTCTTGTCGAAGGCGCCGCCGCACGTGATGAGCCGCAGCTGCGCGTCCTCGGTGTCGCCGTAGACGGCTTCGGTCGGGAACGTGTCCTTGGCGATCTGGTCGACCTTCGTCACCACGAACTCCACGGTCGAACCGTCTTTCCTGGCAACGGAAATCTTGTCACCCGGCGCGAGTTCCTTGAGCTTGTAGAAGATGCCGGGCTGCTTGTTGCCGTCGACGTGCCCGAGGATCACCGCGGGCCCGATCTCACCCGGCGTCGGCCCGTTCTTGTACCAACCGGCCTGCATCGGCTGCGAGACCGGCGGCACCTCGACGGTGTTGTCCGCGTTGAGCCCGAGCGGCACCAGCGTCGACTTCGCGCCGATCTTGGGCACGTCCACCGAAACCGGCTCGGACTTCGCCAGCCCGGTCGCGCCGCCGCCGTCTTCCGGCGCTGCCTGCTTGTCCTGCTGCTGCGCGGCCACCGGCTGCGGCGCCTGCGTGTCCGACGCGCAGCCGCTCAGCGTGAAGGTGAGCGCGCCGAATATGACGAGGGCCAGCGTGAGAAGCCCTCGCTTGCCCCGGAAGAAGTTCTTCATGTCCTGCCCCTCGAAATCCTGCGTGTCGTGAATACGGGCCGCCCCGGTTTCCCGGGGCCGGCCCGCCCCCTGCATTCACCCCCCACGTCACTCAAGACGCCCCCGGGGACCGAACGGTTGCCCTCAGGCGTCAGTTCTTGGCACCGCGACGGCGGTACGCGGCGTAGCCGACGCCACCGGCGGTCGCGAGCACCCCGGCGCTCGTCAGGCCGACGACGAGCGCGGTGTAGTCGGACGGGCCGTCGGAGCCACCGGTCTGCGGCGCACCGGCCGGGACCTTGGTGACCTGCTTGGCGGGCTCCTTGGCCTTGTCGGCGGGCAGCACGGTGAACGTCGTCTTGATCACGGTGCCGCGGCCGCATTCGTAGGAGACGGGGTAGCGGCCGGGCTTGACGTCCTTCACGACCGCGCTGGCCTGCTCCTCAGGCGCGACACTCGGGTCGTGCTGCGGTCCGACCGGGTGGGTGCGGCCGATGTCGAGCGCGGGCGAGTTCAGGTTCAACTCCGTGTCACAGCCGACGCTGACGGTCACCTTCTGCCCCGGCTTCGCGGCCTTCGGCGACACCTTCAGGTACGCCTTGGGCACGCCGGCGTGCTCCTCCGGAGCAGGCGCCTGCTCAGTGGTCGTGGTGGTGGTGGTCTTGTCGGTGGCGGGCTCGTCGGCCGCGAAAGCGGCGGCCGGGCCGAGCAGAGCGAAACCCGCGGCGAGGCCGGCGGCGACAATGGACTTACGCATGGTTATCCCCTGAAATTAATTAGCCTGTGGTTGCTTCAAAAGAGTTGTATTTCTTTGCGAGACCCCCGTCTCGCTCTTACACCCTTAAAGACGCCTATGCCGTATCGAGGTTGCGTCGCGGCTTGAGTCAGAATAATGAATACGGATTTCGCCGACACTCTAGAGGCGCCCGGCCACGAAAAAACCGCCACCGGGAATGCTCCCGACGGCGGTTCTCGGATCAGGAAGTCTAGCCTGCCATGCTGCCGTCACCGGCACGTGCGGCTCCGGACGGAACCTTGGCCACTTGCCCCTTGGTGACGGAAAACGTTGTGGTGTAAGACTTTCCTTCGCATTCGAGCACGAGCGGGTACCGGCCGGGTTTGGTGCCCGGCTTCAGCTTGGCTTCGGCCGTGACGTTGCCGGGCACACCGATCAGCGGCCCGAAGTCGTAGTGGTCGAAGGTGAGCACCGGCGAGGTGAACCGCGCCGTCTTGGGCGAGCTCAAGCCGTCCGTGCCCGCCGCGACACACCCGCCGAGCGCGATGTCGTTGCCGTCGCCCTGATAGGTGCCCTTGAGGCCGTGCAGCACGGCCGTGTCGGCGTTCAGCTGGACGTTGCCCGCGTTCTCCGGCTGCGCGTGCCCGGCGACCGGGCTGACGAATGCGGCGATGCCGGCGAACGCGGCGACCAGAGCGGCCTTCTTGATCACTTCAAACCCCTAGAACGTGCTTCCCAGACACGCCCTAGACGTCGTGACCCCGCTCCGGGTTGCGTCAGTCGAGATCGTCGTGGCGCATGAGCTGGCGGCCGGCCTCGGTGATCGACCCCGACAGCGACGGGTACACCGAAAATGTCAGTGCCAGATGTTCCACTGTGAGCTGGTTCTGCACGGCGAGCGCGATGGGAAGGATGAGCTCGCTCGCCGTGGGCGCCACGACCACACCGCCGACGACCACGCCGGTGGCGGGGCGGCAGAACAGCTTCACGAAACCGTGCCGGAGACCTTCCATCTTCGCGCGGGCGTTGGTCGCGAGCGGGAGCATGATCGTCCTGGCTGGCACCTCGCCGGAGTCGATCGCCTGCTGGCTGATGCCGACGGTGGCGATCTCCGGGTGGGTGAAGACGTTCGCGGCGACGGTCTTCAGCTTGATCGGGGCGACGCCTTCGCCGAGCGCGTGCCACATGGCGATACGGCCCTGCATGCTGGCCACGGAGGCGAGCATGAGCACGCCGGTGCAGTCGCCTGCCGCGTAGATGCCGGAGACGCTGGTGCGCGAAACACGGTCGACGGTGATGAAGCCGCCGGGGCCGGGTTCGATGCCGACCTTGTCCAAGCCGATGTCGGCGGTGTTCGGGATAGACCCGACGGTCATCAGCGCGTGGCTGGCCTCGATCACGCGGCCGTCGGCGAGGTGCACCTTGACGCCGGAGTCGGTGCGCTCGACCTTTTCCGCGCGCGCGTGCTTCGCGACGGTGGTTCCGCGCTGGGAGAAGACCTCTTCGAGCACCGCGGCGGCGTCGGCGTCCTCGTGCGGGAGCACGCGGTCGCGGCTGGAGACGACGGTGACCTTGACGCCCATCTCGGTGTACGCCGAGGCGAACTCGGCGCCGGTGACACCCGAGCCGATGACGGCGAGGTGCTCCGGGAGCTCGGTCAGGTCGTAGAGCTGGCGCCAGTCGAGGATGCGCTCGCCGTCCGGCACGGCGCCGGGCAACACGCGCGGGGTCGCGCCCGTCGAGATGAGCACGACGTCGGCGTCGAGCACCTCCGTCCGGCCGTCCGAGCCCTCGACGGCGACCTTGTGCGTTGCGAGCCCAGGCTCCTCGTCGCAGAAGCGCGCCTGGCCGGTGAGGACGCGCACGCCCTCCCGCTGGACCCTGGCGCGGATGTCCGCCGACTGCGCGAGCGCGAGGCCCTTGACGCGGCCGTGGACGGTCGGCAGGTCGACGCTGGTGTCGGCCAGGTCGGTGTGAATCCCCAGCTCAGCGAGGCCGTGCATGTTCGCGCGGGCGCCGGAGGAGGCGATGAAGGTCTTGGACGGCACGCAGTCGTACAGCACGCAGGCGCCACCGAGCCCGTCACGCTCGACGATGGTCACGTCCGCGCCGTGCTGCGCGGCGACCAGAGCCGCTTCGTAACCCGCCGGGCCTCCGCCCATGATCACGATCCTGGTCACCTGATTCCTCCTCCTTGGCCGGTCCTGTGCCGGTTCGACACGCTCAGCCTAGGTGGACTCGGCGAGTGCGTCCTATCGGGTGAGGGATGTATCGCTAGGCTGTGCGGCGTGCCGTTGTATGCCGCTTACGGATCCAACATGGAGCCCGCCCAGATGCTGGAGCGCGCGCCGCATTCCCCGATGGCCGGCACCGGCTGGCTCGAAGGCTGGAGACTGACCTTCGGAGGCGAAGACCTCGGCTGGGAAGGCGCGCTCGCCACCATCGTCGAAGACCCGGGTTCCCGCGTCTTCGTCGTCCTCTACGACGTCATCTCGCTCGACGAGGACCGCCTCGACCGCTGGGAAGGCGGCGAGCTGGGCATGCACAACAAGATCCGCTTGCGCGTCCAAACCATGGACGGCTCGGTCCTAGCCTGGCTCTACGTCCTCGACGCCTACGAAGGCGGCCTACCCTCCGCCCGCTACCTAGGCGTACTGGCCGACGCCGCCGAAGCAGCCGGAGCCCCCGTCGACTACGTAGACGCCCTCCGCACCCGCCCCTGCCAAGGCATAACCGGCTAACCCCGTCCCGACTCCCCAGGCACGTGTCCCGACTCTCCAGGTACGCGTGCCGACTCCTTATGCACGTGTGCCGACTCTCCAGGCACATTCCTCACCGAGCCCGACGTTCGAAAGCCGCCCGAAGTTCACGCAGCAATCGGCTCGGATCCCGTAAGTCAGCCGCCACCGCACGGATGGTGATCCACCCACGGCCTGCCAGCCGGGCATCACGCTCGTTGTCATAGTCCTTGCGCTCTTCGTGCGCGGCGAAACCGTCGTACTCCAGTGCGATTCGCAACACAGGCCATGCGAGGTCCAACACGTACAGCCGCCTGCTGCCGTCGATGGTGTAGATCTCGTGCTGAGCCTCTGGAACGGGAAAGCCCGCCTCGACGACGAGTAACCGGAGGATGCTCTCCGGCGGCGACTCGGCCTTGCCGGTCGCGAGGTCGAGCAGCATCAAGGCCCTGTGGATACCTCGCCGGTCCGGGCGCTCGAAAAGCCGGTCCCGTACGTTGTCCCGAAGCTTCCGGCGGTGCTCCTCACTGAGCCCACGCATCGCCTGGTCGAGTGCGGCGAACGCTGTCCTCTTGTCGCCATTCGACAAAAACTCGGCCAGCGCGAGGTCGAGCGAACAGACCCTCAACTCGTCGAGTTCGATCACGTCCACCGCCCGGTACTCGGCCTGGTGCACGACCAAACCGGGCTTGGCTCTGACTCGTCGCGATGGCGGGATCGTGATGTGGATACTGGCGTCTTCGACGACGGAAATCCCATGCAAGGCAAGAGAAGTCGCACCCGAAAGTGCCGACGGATCACCCACGGCCAGCAGCGCCGCATGCGCCCGAGTCGTCAACTCCAGAGCCTGAGCCGCATTGACGACGACGCCCCGATACGGCTGCACGAGCACACCGCTGGCCATCGCTTTGTCGAACGCACGACGACCGATTCTTTGGACGACCTCACTACGCAAGGCCGCCCCGTACCTTCCCCCTAAATTGACCATGCCTTCGAGGATCGAAGATCCACGCGGGTCAGCGGAAGAGGCAATTTCGCGATCTGTGGATAACTACCCCACCTGTGGATAACTCCGGGTGGGACAGGTTCACCCGATGGGGGTGAACCTGTGTACCCAGAGGGACGACACGCGTACCTGAGTGGTCGGCACGCGTACCCGAAGGGTCGGCACGCGTGCCTGGCGGGTCGGGAGGGTTAGGCGAGGGAGGTTAGGGCGGCGTGGACTAGGACTCGGGTTCCGCAGAGGAGGGCGCGCTCGTCCAAGGTGAAGGTGGGCTGGTGGATGTCGTGCTGGGGGCCCTCGCCTGACCAGACGCCTAGGCGGGCGAAGGCGCCCTGGACGTGCTCGAGGTACCAGCCGAAGTCTTCGCCGCCGGAGGACTGCTCGGTCGACGTGAGCGCGTGTTCGCCCAGGGCGGCTTCGACGCCGGCGCGCAAGAGAGACGTGCTTTCCGGGTCGGAGACGACTGGGGGGACGCCGCGGCGGTAGTCGAGCGAAAAGCCGACGCCGGTGGGGGCGAGGAGTGACTCGACCGAGGAGGCGACCAGGGGCTCGAGGGCTGTCCAGACCTCGTGGTCGGCGGTGCGGAGGGTGCCGCGCAGGAGGCCGTCCTGGGGGACGGCGTTGGCCGCCTGGCCCGCGTGGACGGCGCCCCAGACCAGGACGGTGCCGGAACGGGGGTCGACGCGGCGCGAGAGCACCGACGGCAGCGAGGTGATGACCGTGCCGAGCGCGTGGACCAGGTCGGCCGTGAGGTGGGGACGGGAAGTGTGGCCGCCAGGCGAGGTCAGGCGAAGCTCGATCAGGTCGGCGGCCGACGTCAGCGCGCCGACGCGGGTGCCGACCAGGCCGACCGGGACGCGGGGGTCGCAGTGCAGGCCGAAGATGCGCTCGACGCCTTCAAGCGCTCCGGCAGCGATCATGTCCAGCGCTCCGCCGGGCATGACCTCTTCGGCGGGTTGGAAGATGAACCGGATGCGGCCGGGCAGCTCGGGTGCGTCGGCCAGCGCGCGGGCCGCGCCCATGAGGATCGCCGTGTGGGCGTCGTGGCCGCAGGCGTGGGCGACGCCGTCGTTAACGGACGCATACGACAGCCCGGTGGCCTCGGTCAGCGGCAGCGCGTCCATGTCGGCGCGCAGCGCGACGCAGCGGTCACCCTTGCCGATGTCGCAGACGACACCGGTGCCGCCGGGCAGCACCCACGGCTTGAGGCCGACTTCGCGCAGCACCTTCATCACGAGCTCGGTCGTGCCGTACTCGCAGCGCGAAAGCTCGGGGTGGGTGTGGATGTGACGGCGCCACGCGAGCACGTCGCCCGCGTTCGCGCGCAGCCAGTCGTCGAGCCAGTACGGCCCACGTCCGGCACCCAGGTCCTGCACAGGTGCCATGGTGACTCCGGCTTCGGTGATCAACGCACCGGGTGCCACGTGACCCCCGGGGTCGCCTGGAATGTCCGGCCTGGAATCGAGAACGGTCACGCCGCACCTCCTCCCGCAACGCGAGTTGCCGATGGCTCAGTGATGTCTGTCATACGCATTTGCAGACGATGGTGCACCATGCAGGCGGCGACATGCGCACTGAGCGGAGGGGCCCTAGACGGCCGGTAGTGGATCTGCGTTGAACGGCGTGAGGGAATTCGGCGTAACCGATTGCCGATTACCTTTCGACCGTTTGCCGCCTAGGTCGACTTCTTGGACCGTGCGCGTCTTCCCCAGATCACGACGAGCAGCAGCACCACCGCCGCACCACCCGCGATCAGCTTGTTCTTCGTCTTCTGGTTGTCGGCCTCACTGGTCGACGCCGGGTCCAGCACGGGACCGGGACCGACCTGTGCCGGCGCCGTGACGTGCACGGATGCCGCGACCGGGGTGCCGTCGGCGAGTGCCGGTGAAAAGCCGAACGCCGCCACCGCCAGCACGCAGGACACGAAAAAGATTCGCAATTTCCCGCTCATTCCCCTCCTTCCACCGAAAAGGCAGCCAAGATCCGCTGCGCCGCCAAAGTAGCGGTCAACCGCCCCTCGCGCACGGCCTGCTCGACCTCGGGCACCACCGCGCGCACGCCGGGATGCGCCGAAAGGCGGCCGAGCAGTTGCTCCCGCACCATCGCCCAGGTCCAGTCGACCTGTTGACGGCGCCGCAGTTCGTCCAGTTGACCAGCATCCGCGAGCGTCTCGCGATGCCTGCCGATTTGGTCCCAAACAGTGTCAAGTCCGACATTCGTCAGCGCGCTGCAGGTGAGCACCGGCGGCGTCCAGAGCGCGTCGGGGCCGTAGATCATCCGCAAGGCGCCTGCCAGCTCACGCCCTGCCCGCTTGGCATCGCGCTCGTGGTCGCCGTCCGCCTTGTTGACCGCGATGACGTCCGCGAGTTCCAGCACGCCCTTCTTGATGCCCTGCAGCTGATCGCCGGTGCGTGCCAGCGTCAGGAAGAGGAAACAGTCGACCATGTTCGCCACGGTCACTTCGGACTGTCCAACCCCGACCGTTTCGACCAGAACGATGTCGTAACCGGCCGCTTCCATCAGCACCATGGTCTCGCGCGTCGCGCGCGCGACGCCGCCCAAAGTCCCCGAGGTCGGCGACGGCCGGATGAACGCCGACGGGTCGACCGCCAGCCTGGCCATCCGCGTCTTGTCGCCGAGTATCGAGCCGCCGGTCCTGGTCGACGACGGGTCGACCGCGAGCACCGCGACGCGATGCCCCGCCGACGTCAGGTCGGTGCCGAGCTGGTCGATGAATGTCGACTTGCCGACACCGGGCACGCCCGTGATCCCGATCCGCCACGCGCCACCGGCATGGGGCAGCAACTCGACGAGCAGCTCCTGCGCCTGCGCGCGGTGATCGTCCCGATTGGACTCGACGAGCGTGATCGCCTTGGACAGCGTCCCGCGATCACCCGCGAGCACCCCTTTGGCGTACGCGGCGACATCGACCTTGCGCGGCAACGGTCAGTGCTCCCGCAGCTGTCCGAGCAGGTCGATGGCCGCGTCCGCGATCACCGTGCCCGGGCCGAAGATCGCCGCCGCGCCCGCGGCGCGCAGCTCCTCGTAGTCCTGCGGCGGGATGACGCCGCCGACCACGACCATGATGTCGGAGCGGTCCAGCTCGGCGAGCTCATGCCGCAGCGCGGGCACCAGCGAAAGGTGCCCCGCCGCCAGCGAGGACACGCCGACCACGTGCACGTCCGCCTCCACGGCCTGCCGCGCGACCTCGCCAGGCGTGGAGAACAGCGGGCCGACGTCGACGTCGAAGCCGATGTCCGCGAACGCCGTCGCGATCACCTTCTGGCCGCGATCGTGCCCGTCCTGCCCCATCTTGGCGACCAGGATGCGCGGACGGCGGCCCTCTTCGGCGGCGAACTCCTCGACCAGCGAGCGCGCCTGCTCGACGTTCTGGGACTTGCCGACCTCGTCGCGGTACACACCCGAGATCGTACGAATCTGGCCGGCGTGCCGCCCCCACGGCTTCTCAAGCGCGTCGGAGATCTCGCCGACTGTCGCCTTCGCACGTGCGGCGTCGATAGCGAGCGCGAGCAGGTTGCCATCGCTCTCAGCGCCCGCCGTAAGCCTTCGCAAAGCGTCCTGGGTCGCTTCTTCGTCACGCTCGTCGCGCAGCCTTCGCAGCTTCTCAAGCTGCTGAGTACGCACGCCCGCGTTGTCGACCTTGAGAACGTCGATGGCCTCGTCGTCGGTCACGAGGTACTTGTTAACCCCGATCACCGGCTGACGACCCGAGTCGATCCGCGCTTGCGTGCGCGCGGCGGCCTCTTCGATGCGCAGCTTCGGGATGCCCGCGTCGATCGCGCGCGCCATGCCGCCTGCCGACTCGACCTCGGCGATGTGCGCCCACGCCTTACGCGCCAGGTCGTAGGTCAGCTTCTCGATGAACGCGCTGCCGCCCCACGGGTCGATGACCCGCGTGGTGCCGGATTCCTGCTGCAGCAGCAGCTGCGTGTTGCGCGCGATCCGCGCGGAGAAGTCGGTCGGCAACGCCAGCGCCTCGTCCAGCGCGTTGGTGTGCAACGACTGCGTGTGGCCCTGGGTCGCGGCCATCGCCTCGACACAGGTGCGCACCACGTTGTTGTAGACGTCCTGCGCGGTCAGCGACCAGCCCGAGGTCTGCGAATGCGTGCGCAGCGAGAGCGACTTCGTGCTCTTCGGGTCGAACTGCTTGACGAGCTTGGCCCACAGCAGCCGGGCCGCGCGCATCTTCGCGACCTCCATGTAGAAGTTCATCCCGATGGCCCAGAAGAACGACAGCCGCGGCGCGAACTTGTCCACGTCCATCCCGGCGTCGACGCCCGCGCGGATGTACTCGACGCCATCCGCCAGCGTGTACGCCAGCTCCAGGTCGGCGGTCGCCCCGGCCTCCTGCATGTGGTAGCCGGAGATCGAGATCGAGTTGTACTTCGGCATGTGCTGCGAGGTGAAGCCGAAGATGTCGGAGATGATCCGCATCGACGGCTGCGGCGGGTAGATGTAGGTGTTGCGGACCATGAACTCTTTGAGGATGTCGTTCTGGATGGTCCCGGCCAGCTGCTCCGGCTTGACACCCTGTTCTTCCGCCGCGACGACGTAAAGCGCCAGTACCGGCAGCACGGCGCCGTTCATCGTCATCGAGACGCTCATCTTGTCGAGCGGGATGCCGTCGAAGAGCTGGCGCATGTCGTAGATCGAGTCGATGGCGACACCGGCCATGCCGACGTCACCGGCGACTCGCGGATGATCCGAGTCGTAGCCGCGGTGCGTGGCGAGGTCGAACGCGACCGACAGTCCTTTTTGGCCTGCCGCGAGGTTGCGGCGGTAGAAGGCGTTGGACTCCTCGGCGGTGGAGAACCCGGCGTACTGGCGGATGGTCCACGGCTGGTTGACGTACATCGTCGGGTACGGCCCGCGCAGGTACGGCGCGATACCGGGGTAGGTGCCCAGGAAGTCCACATCGGACAGATCGTCCGCGGTGTACACCGGCTTGATGCCGATGCCCTCCGGGGTCTCCCACGCCAGCGCGTCCGGGCCCTTGCCGGTGCTCGCGTGCAGCGCCTCGTCCCATGCCTTGGCACCGGCGGGCTCCGGCGTGCCCAGCTCGACGTCGGAAAAGTCGGGAATGCTCATCGAGTGACTCCCAGAGTCGCGTGGAGAGCGGTCAAGGCTTCGAGTGCGTCACACCCGGCGAAGACGTAACCGGTGACGTCGGCGTAGTCACCCTTGCCCGCCAGCAAGACCGCGTCGGCGCCCGCGTTCTTCAACGCGGTGGCCACCGAATCGGCTTCCTCGGCGTACGAAGTGTTGCTGCCGCACAGGCAAGCGACCTTCGCGCCGCTCGCTGTGAACGCTGCCACGATGTCGTCGACCGCGCCGGGGTTGATCACGTCCAGCCCACCGGCCTGGAACAGGTTGGCGGCGAAACCCGCGCGCGCGGTGTGCGCGGCGACCGGTCCCAGCGTCGCGAGGAACACCCGCGGCCGCACCGAGCAGGCGTCCGCCGCGTCGCGCAACGCCTCGAACTCCTGCGCGTAGCGAACACGCGGGAGTCCACCTTGGACATCCACAGTGGACTGCTGACGGATCACCGGCTTCTCCGCCAGATTGGGGAACTCGCTGACCCCGGTGATCGGGTCCTTGCGCGTGGCGATCCGCTTGGACCGCTTGGCCCAGGTCGCGGCCAGCCGCCCGGCCAGCGAACCGGAGGCCAGCACCGCCGAGATCCCGCCCTCGCGCTCGATCTCGGTGAACTCACGCCAGGCGGCGTGCGCGAGCTGGTCGGTCAGATTCTCGACGTACCAGGATCCGCCTGCCGGGTCGATGACACCGGCGAGTTTGGACTCCTCCAGCAAGATCGCCTGTGTGTTGCGCGCGATGCGCCGTGAGAACGCGTCCGGCAAGCCGATCGCGTCGTCGAACGGCAGCACGGTGATCGCGTCGGCCCCGCCGACCCCCGCGCCGAAGCAGGCGACGGTCGTCCGGAGCATGTTCACCCACGGGTCGCGCTGGGTCAGCATCGACGGCGAGGTCACCGCGTGCTGGCGCATGGCGACGCCGGAAGCACCGGACACTTCGGTCACGCGCGCCCACAGCCGCCGCGCGGCCCGGAACTTCGCGATCGTCAGGAACTGGTCGGCGCTAGCGGCGAGCCGGAATTCCAGCTGCGAAGCGGCCGCCTCGACACTCAGCCCGGCCTCGGTCAGCGCGCGCAGATACGCGACACCGACCGCGATAGCCGCGCCGAGTTCCTGCGCGTCGGAGCCGCCCGCCTCGTGAAACGGGAGCCCGTCCGCGACGAGCGTCCGCAGCTTCGGGTATTTGCCGGACAGTCGTACGGCGAGTTCGGCGGCAGGCGCGATGTCGTGCGCCGAACCCGTACGCGCGCGCAGCCCGATCGGGTCGGCGCCGACGTTCCCGTTCGCCTCGCTGGCGGGGATCTCCTTCTCGGCCAGCACCTCGGTCAACGCGGTCGCGGCCGCCTCGAAATCGGCGCCGGGGTCGAGCACGACCGGCGCGAGCTCCAGGTAGACGCCGTTCAGCACATCGGCCAGCGCGGCGGCGGGCACCCGCAGCCACAGCGAGGTCACGCCGCCTTCGAGATCGGCGAGCACCGCCTTGTTCGCGACGGCCGGGTCGGGATCGGCGTGCAGCGCGCGGACGTCCCAGCCGGTGCTGACCGAGCCTTCCGGCTTCGCGCCGCGCACGAACGGCGACAAGCCGGGGAAACCGGCAGGCGGGGTCGTGTCTTCGGCCGTGTACAGCGGCTGGATCTCGATGCCGTCATACGTACGGGTGACCAGCTTGCTCTCGGGAGCGCCTTCGAAGTCCTCGGGTAGCGCGCCGCTCTTACGCAGCACCCCGGCGACGAGCTCCTGCCAGCGCGCATGGCTCGCGCCACCGAATTCGGCGGCGAGCGAGAGCTCGCCGGGTTCGGCCTCACCGACGTTGGTCATACCTGTCGATGGTAGTTCGCGGGCGCCGCACCCTCACCTGTGAGCCTCGTCGCTAGGGGTACGACCTTGGCTGAATGCGTCAGGTCCGGATACGACACAATCAGGGGGTGTCGACCTCCAGCGAACAGCCTCGCGTCGTGGCCGGGCGTTACCGGCTGCGCTCGGTGCTGGGTTCCGGGTCCATGGGCACCGTCTGGTCCGCCTACGACGAGTTCCTGCACCGGCCGGTGGCGGTCAAGGAAATGAAGATGCCGCACGGGGTTCCGGCCGCCCAGGTCGACGAACTCCGCGAGCGGACACTGCGCGAGGCGCGCGCGATCGCCGTGCTCTCGCACCCGAACGTGATCATCCTGCACGACATCGCCAGCGAGAACGGTGACCCGTTCGTGGTGATGGAGCTGCTGCCCTCACGCAGCCTTTCGGAGCTGCTGCGCGACCACGGCCCGCTGAGCGTCGAACAGGCCGCCGCCGTCGGCAGCGCCGTCGCCGCCGCGCTGCAGGCCGCGCACGCCGCCGGGATCACGCACCGTGACGTCAAACCGGGCAACGTGCTGATCGCCGAGGACGGCCGCATCAAGCTCACCGACTTCGGCATCGCGCGCAACGTGTCCGAGTCGACCATGACGAAGACCGGCATCATGCTGGGCTCGCCCGCCTACATCGCGCCGGAGGTCGCCTCCGGCGGCCCGGTGACCGGCGGCGCCGACCTGTGGGGCCTCGGCGCGACGCTGTTCGCCGCCGTCGAGGGCAACCCGCCGTACGACGCCGACGGCGATCCGCTGGAGACGGTCGGCAAGGTCGTCAACGGCGACGTGCCGAAACCGTCAGACGGGCCACTGGCCGAGATCATCACCGCGCTGATGGACAAGGAGCCGACGGCACGGCTCTCGCTGCGCGAGGTGCGCCAGCGCCTGCACCCGCTTCAGCCGAAGAGCCCGCACGACACCTTCCCCGCCGAGCTCTTCCACACCCCGGACGGCAAGAAGACCTCCGCGCAGCCCGCGCCGACGGACACGCAGGTCATCAAGGTCACCCCGAAGAGGGCCGAAGACACCAGCTCGGCGCTGGCTTCGGACCCCGGGCCACTGCCGTTCATGAAAGAGCAGGCGCCGGTGCTCACGGCCGCCGCGCCGCCGGTCAAGGGCCGGAGCCTGACGGCCGGGCTGGCGCTCACCCTCACCGCGATCCTGCTGTTCCTGCTCGCGGCGGGCGGCGGGTTCGCGCTGGCCAGGACGGTCGGCGGCAAGCCGATCGCCCCGCCGCGCAGCGAGCCGACGTCGAGCGTGACCGACACGGGCATCCCGGCGCAGCCGCTGAACCTGGTGGCGCAGGAGGGCGACGCCACCCCGAACAAGGGCACCGTCGGCGGGGCCTTCACCATCATGGCGCCCGAGGGCTGGGCCCGGTTCGTCACGCAGTCGCCCACCAGCAAGCTGGCGCCGAACACCGTCGTCCAGTTCATCGCGCCGGACGGCACCCGCACGGTCAACGTCCAGCGGTTCGTCGACTACTACCCCAGGTACCAGCAGCTCGACGCGTTCATCACCTGGCTGCGCCAGACCTGGCCGATCCCCGGCCCGATCGACCGGCGCGCGCTCAGTGAGCACGACCTCGTCCTCACCTTCCGCACCCAGGAGCCCGCCGGCGGCAAGTTCATCGTCGAGCGGGAGCCGTCGCCCGACACGCCCAAGGCGACGCGGACGACGTTCGCGCACGTCTTCCGGCAGAACAACAGCCTCTGGGTGGTCTCGGTGACGGTGCCGGTCGAGCAGGAGCAGGCGGGCAGGGCCGAACTGTTCGACAAGATCTTGAAGACGTTCTCGCCGAAGGCCTAGTCCTTGCCGTAGACCCGCTCTGAAACCTCCTGCTGGGCGATCCGGCGTAGCGCCATCAGCAGCGTGTCGCCGAGCACGGTGCCCACCGCGGCGCTCTCCACGATCTGTTCGACCGACTTCATCCCGGCGAGGCTGGCCAGGTCCTGTTCCGCGATCCGCCGCACGGCTTCCGCGTACCGGGGCAAGCCGTCGAGCAGGTTCTCGTGGCCGAGGTCGCGGAAGGCGCTCATCACGCTGATCAGGGTCTCGACGGCCGGATCGTCGTCGCAGGGTTCCCAGCCATGCTCCTTCGCGATGGGTTCGAAGCGGCCCAGCGCCCAGGCTCGCGTCTCCTCGTCGACGACGACGTCGGGCACCGTGATGCCCTTCTGCGCGAAACCCAGCGCCGAGTGCGTGGACACGTGGTCGTCGATCGCGGCGAGCGTTTCCTGCACGGCGGCGATCGACAGGCCGCCGACGTCGATCAGCGCGCGGACCAGCTTGAGCCGCCGGACGTGGGCTTCGCCGTAGCGCGCCTGGTTGGGGCTGGTGCGCTCGCCGGGCTGGAGCAGGCCTTCGCGCAGGTAGTACTTGATCGTCGCGACCGGCACCCCGGACGCGCTGCTGAGCTCGGCCATGCGCATGGAGCGTTTCACCTTTCCTGTGGACATTCTCAGGATGGATAGTATAGCTTTCCATAACGGAGAGCTTCACTATCCATATCTGTCTTGGGGAGACCGCTCATGTCTACAGCGCGTGATCTGGCGCAACGCACGGCCACCTGGCATCGGCCGATGATGGTGCTCGCGGGCGCCATGGCGGTGATGACCGTGGTGAGCATCGGGGGGCTGCTGTTCGACGACCGGGTGCTCATCGGGGCGCCCATCTGGCTGAAACCGTTCAAGTTCGCGGTCTCGATCGGCATCTACGGGCTGACCTGGGGCTGGATGGTCTCGCTGCTGCCGAAACGGAAGTGGGCGAACCGGCTGTCGACCGGGATCGTCGCCATCCTCTTCCTGGAGTACGCGCTGCTGCTGGTCCAGGCGATTCGCGGGCACGCCATGCACTTCAACGTGGCCACGCCGCTCGACTCGACGCTGTGGTCGGTCATGGGCTCGTCGATCGTCGTGCTCTGGCTGTTCACGCTCGCGCTGACCGGGCTGATGTTCCGCGCGAAGATCGCCGACGCCGCGTCGCGCTGGGCGATCCGGCTCGGCGGGGTGCTGTCGCTGATCGGCCTCGGGCTCGGGTTCCTCATGACCGGCCCGACCGCGCGGCAGATGGCGACCATGAAGAGTGGCGCCGCGCCGACGTTCATCGGCGCGCACAGCGTCGGTGTCGAGGACGGCGGGCCGATCATGCCGATCACCGGCTGGAGCACCACCGGCGGCGACCTGCGGATCCCGCACTTCGTCGGGATGCACGCGCTGCAGGCGCTGCCGCTGTTCGTGCTGCTGCTCGGAGTGCTGGCCATCCGGATCCCGCGGCTGCGTTCGGGCGTCGCCCGGCTGCGGCTGACCTTCGTCGCGGCGGGGTTCTACGCCGGGCTGACCGGGCTGGTGACCTGGCAGGCGCTGCGCGGGCAGTCGCTGATTCACCCGGACGGGCTGACCTGGCTGGCTTTGGCGGGCCTCACCGGGCTCGCGGCGATCGCCGGCCTGTGGGCCGTCTCGACGCCTGCCGACGACCGTGATCTGGTGGCGGCGTGATGTTCGACTTGGCCTTTTACCTGGCGGCGCCGTTCTGGGCGGTGATGATCCTCGCGCCCTCC
The DNA here is from genome assembly GCF_042734395.1 of Amycolatopsis sp. NPDC059657. Classification (NCBI taxonomy): domain Bacteria; kingdom Bacillati; phylum Actinomycetota; class Actinomycetes; order Pseudonocardiales; family Pseudonocardiaceae; genus Amycolatopsis; species Amycolatopsis sp. NPDC059657. The sequence continues at coordinate 15,632 of NZ_JBHWEB010000110.1, forward strand.
TGGGGGTGGACGCGCAAGCTCGTCGCCTCGCCGTGGGTGACCACGCTGCCCTTGATCTCGTACTTCTGGTTCGTGGTGCCGCACTTCGGTGAGCTGTGGACGGTCGTGTCCAGGCCGGATCTCGGTGCGTTGCGGGCGTTTCTAGCCCAGCCGTACGGCGCGGCCGCGATCTGGGCGCATGTGGTCGCGTTCGACCTGTTCATCGGCAGGTGGATGTACCTGCAGGGACGTGAGCGCGGCATTCATCCGGTGGTGGTGAGCCTGATCCTGTTGCTGACCATCTTCCTGTCCCCGATCGGGGTGCTGGTGTTCCTGGCTGTACGGGAACGGTCACGCAGCGAGCCCGGATACGCTGCGGTTCATGAGTGAGAACGAAGCCGCCGCCGTCATCGCCGAACGGACCGGCGTCGCCCAACACGACATCGCGGTGGTGCTGGGCTCCGGCTGGCGCCCAGCCGCCGATGTCATCGGCGAGCCGACCGCGGAGATCCCGCTCGGCGAACTGCCGGGATTCGTCACGCCGGGCGCCGTCGGCCACGGTGGCACCGCGCGGTCGGTGAAGGTCGGCGACAAGCACGCGCTGGTGCTGCTCGGCCGCACGCACCTGTACGAGGGCAAGGGCATGGACCCGGTGGTGCACAACGTGCGCACCGCGGCAGCGGCTGGCGCGAAGTCGGTGCTGCTGACCAACGCGGCCGGTGGGCTGCGTGAAGGTTTCGCGGTCGGTCAGCCGGTGCTGATCTCGGACCACCTGAACCTGACCGCGCGCTCCCCGATCGTCGGCGCGAACTTCGTCGACCTGACCGACCTGTACTCCCCGCGCCTGCGCGCGCTGGCGCTGGAGATCGACCCGACGCTGGCCGAGGGCGTCTACGCCGGGCTGCCAGGCCCGCACTTCGAGACCCCGGCCGAGATCCGCATGCTGCGCACCATGGGCGCGGACCTGGTCGGCATGTCGACCGTGCTCGAGGCCATCGCGGCGCGTGCCGCAGGCATCGAGGTGTTCGGGCTTTCGCTGGTGACCAACCTGGCCGCCGGCATCACCGGCGAGCCGCTGAACCACGAAGAGGTGCTCGAGGCGGGCCGCGCTTCGGCCACCCGCATGGGCACCCTGCTGCGCGATCTGGTCGCGCGCGCCTAGCGTTCCGAGTGAAGGCCTCGTTCATCGGGTGAACGAGGCCTTCACTGGTTTCAGCGAGGCTTCGCGTAAGCCGGGAGCTGAGCCGCGACGTCGTCCGGTGACGGCATCGAGGCGACCTCTTCGGCGAGACGCTTCGCGGCCGTCTGAACGGTTTCGTCCTCCAGCAACGACTTGGCCTGCTCGTACACGGCCTCGGCGGTGAACTCGTCCGGCAGCAACCGCGTTCCGACGCCCGCGGCGAGCACCGCTTCGGCGTTGGTGAACTGGTCGGCACCCTGCGGGATGACCAGCTGGGGGTGACCGGCGGCGAACGTGCCGAGCGTGGTGCCGCTGCCACCGTGGTGGACGACGAGCGCGACATGCGGCAGCAGGTCCGCCTGCGGAACCCAAGCAGCCAAGTGGACATTCGACGGCACGCCGCCGAGCGCATCGACATCGACGGACGGGCCGGCCGCGACGAGTACGTTGACCGGCAGCTTGGCGAGGCCTTCGATCGCGCCCTTGAGCACGTCGACGTTGCCGAACGCGGTGCCGAGGGTCAGGTAGACCAGCGGCTCGTCCTCATGAACGAGTCCCGGCAGCTCGCCGGGCTCGTTCCAGCCGACCGGGCGGAGCGGGATGCGCTCGTTGGCGGCCATGAAATCGGGCGCCTGCACGGATTCCGGGCAAATGTCGATGTACGGGTCGCCGATCATGAGCGGCCCGGCCAGCTCGATGCCGAGCTCGGCGGCGTAGTCCATGAGCGGCTTCGCGATGCTCTCCGTCAGGTCTCCGACGGAGACCCGGCCGAAACCGTGTGCCACAGCCGGAATTCCGGCCAGCTTGGCGGCGAACCCACCGCCGGGATTGCCGGATTCGTACACGACGAGATCGGGCCGCTCGGCTTCCAGCACCGGCTTCAGTTTTTCGACGGCCAGCCTCGGCAGCGCGTCGCCGAAGACCTTGGCGACGATCTTCGGCAGCTCGTCTTCCGGCGGTGGCCAAGTGCCCTCACCGACGACCGCGGCGAAACCGCTGGAGATGTCGATCGTGACGGCGGCGGTGTCCAGACCGGCCTTGCGCAGGCTCGGCAGAAGTGCTTCACCTGTCGCGAAAATGACTTCATGCCCGGCTTTGCGGGCGGCGACGGCGAGCGGGAGTAGTGGATAAGTATGACCGTGTGACCCCAGAGAGGTGAACAACAATTTCACCCTTTCCAACGTACCCCGTACGCTGACGCGGTGACCACCGCATTAACGCCGGCGCTGCGCGACAAGGCCTTTCGCTGGATCGCCGACGACGCCGACGCCGACTCCCGCGCCGAGCTGCAGGGCGTGCTCGCGCGCGCGATGGGCGGCGAGGCCGCGGCACTCGAAGACCTCGAAGACCGCATGTCCGGCCCACTCGAATTCGGCACGGCCGGACTGCGCGGCCCGGTTCGTGCGGGCCCGAACGGCATGAACGTCGCCGTGGTCACGCGCACCACGGCCGGTGTCGCGACCTGGCTGCTGGCGCACGGGCATTCCGGCGGCACGGTCGTCGTCGGCCGTGACGCCCGCCACGGCTCCGAAGCGTTCGCGACGGCCGTCGCGGAGGTCCTTTCCGCGGCCGGTTTCGCCGTCAAGACACTGCCAGGTCCGCTGCCGACGCCGGTGCTGGCGTTCGCGGTCCGCGAGCTGGGCGCGGTGGCCGGCGTGCAGATCACCGCTTCGCACAACCCGCCCGCTGACAACGGCTACAAGCTCTACGACGCTTCCGGCGCCCAGATCGTCCCGCCTTCGGACGGCGAGATCGAGCGCGCGATCGAAGCGGCACCCGGCGCCGTTTCGGTGCCCCGCGCGCCGGGCGCGGTGACCGTCGACCTGGTCGACGCTTACCTGGACCGGGTTTCGTCGCTGCCACGCGGCCCCGAGCGTGCGCTGAAAGTCGTCGCGACCGCGTTGCACGGCGTCGGCGCGGAGACCTTGCGCAAGGCGTTCGCGCGCGCCGGTTTCACGGACCTGACGCTTGTCGAGGCCCAGTCGGCGCCGGACCCCGACTTCCCCACGGTGTCCTTCCCCAACCCCGAAGAGCCGGGCGCGACGGACCTCCTGCTCGCGCTCGCGTCCGAAGTGGACGCCGACCTGGCCATCGCACTCGACCCCGACGCCGACCGCTGCGCGCTGGGCGTCCGCGTCGGCGGCACCTGGCGAATGCTGCGCGGCGACGAGACCGGCGTACTGCTCGGCTCTCACATTTTGTCCACTGTGGAGACTCCGGACCCCTTGGTGGCCACCACGATCGTGTCCTCCTCGATGCTCGGCGAGATCGCCGCGGCACACGGCGCGCGCTACAAGGAGACCCTCACCGGCTTCAAGTGGCTCGCGCGCGCGGGCGAAGGCCTGGTCTTCGCTTACGAAGAGGCGCTGGGTCTTTGCGTGAACCCCGGGTTCGTGCGTGACAAGGACGGGATCGCGGCGGCGGTACTGTCGGCCGGGTACGCGGCGACCTTGAAGGCGGCCGGGCGAACTTTGCCGGAGGTGCTGGACGAGCTGTACGTCCAGCACGGGGTGCATCTGACGGACCAGGTTTCCTTGCGCGTCACGGATCTCTCGGTCCGCGGCCAGTTGATGGCAGGCCTGCGCGCCGCGCCGCCCGCTGCTTTGGGCGGCGTCGATGTGACGTTGACGGACCTGCTGCCGGAAACGGACGGGTTGCGGCTTCTCGGCGAGGGCGTCCGGGTGGTCATCCGACCTTCCGGCACCGAGCCGAAGCTGAAGGCCTACCTGCAGGTGAAGGAAACCGTGACCGGTGAGCTGGCCGAGGCTCGCGATGCGGCGGCCAAGCGGCTGGCGGCCCTGCGTGCCGATGTCGAGGCACTCTTCGCCTGAGGTGTCGTGAGTGTTGCATGAACACCGTGGCGTGTTCGGTGCTGGCTGGTGAGGGACTTCTTCGCCACGTCCACCCGAGGTGCGCTCAAGCCTCGGGTGGACGTGAAGCGAGGGGGCCCTTGGGTGCGTTGTACGCACTCGAGGGCACCCTCGCTTTGACCAGGCCAGGCCGAGATAAAGCCCGCTGAATCCCGGACTTGGACGCCACGTTGCCCTTCCGTCTCATAGCACCGTCGGCAACACTCACGACCATGGCAACGCTCTTGATCGTGCATCACACGCCTTCGCCGTCGACGCAGGCGATGTTCGAGGCCGTCGTCTCCGGCGCGACCGATCCCGAGATCGAGGGTGTCGACGTCGTGCGCAGGCCCGCGCTGGGCGCGACCGTGTCGGACGTGCTCGCGGCCGACGGGATCCTGCTCGGCACGCCGGCGAACCTCGGGTACATGAGCGGCGCGGCCAAGGTGTTCTTCGACACCGTCTACTACCCCTGCCTGGACGCGACTCGGGGCAGGCCGTTCGGCTTCTATGTGCACGGCAACAGTGACCTGGCCGGGACCGTGCGCGGGATCGAATCCATTACAACTGGACTGGGTTGGGAAAAAGCGGCGGCGCCCGTGCTCGTCACCGGGGAGCCGTCGAAGGATGATCTCGCGGCTTGCTGGGAACTGGGTGCGACGCTCGGAGCAGGGCTGATGCCCTGAGAACCCCTGGAAATTAAGGGGGCCTGTCACCGGAAGCCCTGGGGGTCGACCTCCGGCAACAGGCCGATGGTCGAGGGTTCGTCGTGAAGACGATCAACCTCGACACCAAGAGCGTACTACATCCACCCGGCCCCGCACGAGGGGAACACCCCCTGATGTTGCTTCCGCGCACCCCCAGGGTGCGAAAGCGGGCAAAAACAGGGGTTGCCTCCGTCGCGGGCCGCAAGTCGCCACACTGTAAACCACTGCATACAGCATCTGTCAACATGTGTGTACAAATGGCTCCGCGTTACACTGCGGCTACCGAGGAAGGAGGCGGACGTGACCGACGACCAGACGTTCGCCACGAAGCTGAGCGCCTTGATCGACGCGGCGCGCGCGAACGGGGAAGCGCCGCACAGCTACCGCGAGATGTCCTCGGCCATCGAGGCGGCGGGCGGTCCGGCGATGTCGTCGGCGTACATCCAGCAGCTGGCGACCGGCAAGCGCATCAACCCGAAGATCCACTACGTCGAGGCGCTGGCGAAGCTGTTCAGTGTGCCGGTCACGTACTTCTTCGACGGAGTGCAGGCCGAGCCGGAGCCGGCGCGCGGCGAGGCGAAGCTGATGGCGATGCGGGCGCAGGAGCTCTCGCCGGAGGGCAGGCGCCAGGTGATGGACCTGCTCGATCTCGTCGAACGGTACGAGCGAGCCGAACGGCACAAGACCGAAGAGCCATGAACGAGCGGCAGCTTCGCAAGCGGTGCCGCAGACTGCTCAAACAGCTCGACATCGAGCCACCGCTCGATGTCGTCCAGCTCTGCGCCCGCCTCGGCGAGCAGCGCGGCAAGCCGATCCGGCTGATGCCGTACCCGCTCGAGGTGCCAGGTCCGTTCGGCTGCTGGATCGCCACCTCGAGCGCCGACTACATCTTCTACCAGCAGGAAACCACCAAATCGCACCAGGATCACATCATCCTGCACGAGCTGGGGCACATCCTCGCCGATCACCATCCCGGCGGTGACGCCACGCCAGGCGACTTCCTGCCGGGACTGCCACCGGACATCGACAGCGACGCCATCGGCCGCGCACTGCGCCGGACCTCCTACGATGAGGCCCACGAATGGGAAGCCGAGACCGTCGCCACGATCATCCTCGAATGGGCCGCGGTCTTGAACTACACGATTCCGCAGCGTGCCCAGGACCATGATCTCCGCCGTATCCAGGGCACACTCGGCGACCATCAAGGGTGGCTGTGAGTCTTTTCAGTCCCATCAACATCGTTGCCATGGTGCTGTTCTCCGTCGCGCTCGGCTGGCGGATCTACCAGATCAAACGCACGCCGCGCAGTCTGCCCGCGTGGGCCGTGATGATCACGATCGCCTGTTTCCTGGGCTCTTTCCTGACCCAGCAGAAGGTCGTCGACGACTGGATCGACGATTTCGCGGGCAACGGCGTGAGCAGGCTCGCCAGCAATGTCGTGCTGACCGTCGGCCTCTGCGCGCTCTTGATCTTCTTCCTTGGCTCGGCATTGGGCCCGCAGCGCTATCGCCGCGTCGCCGTCGAGCTGATCCCGCTGGGCGTGGTACTCGTGCTGCTGACGGTCTCGCTGACCGCCATGCCCGCGGAGATCCGCGGCCAGTCGCTGAACAAAGACAACGTGCACATCGCCAGCTTCGCGGTGTTCTACCTCAGCGCCGGGCTGTACATGTTCTACGGGCTGATCGCGTGTTTCCGCTGGATGCTGCGGTATCAGCGCACGGCCGACCGTAACCTCTCGGTCGGCCTGCGGATCGCGGGCGCCGGGATGGCCTCGCTCGCGCTGGGCGCCGGTGTGCGCGCGCTGTACATCATCATCGCGTGGGTGCTCGGCCCGACCGTGCCGATCCTGCTGACGCTGGGCATCATCCTGGTGATCGTCGGCGCACTGCTTTTCCTTTCCGGCATCACCTATCCCGGCGTGCGCGCGCGGATCGACGCGCTGCGCCGCCGTCGCAGCCACCGCAGGCAGTACGAACGCTTGAGTCCCTTGTGGACGGTGCTGGTCGAGGCCTACCCGAACATCGTGCTGAACTCCGGCCCGCGCCCGCGCGGCGCGCACCGCCGCTTCTACCGGCGCGTGATCGAGATCCGCGACGGGCTCGTCCAGCTCAGCCCCTACCTCGAAGGCGACCTCACCACGCTGGCCACGGCCAACCCGGACGGCGCCGCGGCCGAACTCCGCTCGGCACTCGCCCGCCAGGCCTCCGGCGAGGAAACCGACCACCGCGCGCACCTGGTGCTCCCGGGCGGCGGCGACATCGAGACCGACGTCCAGCCCCTGCTGGCGCTTTCGGCCGCTTTGGGGTCGTGAGTGGTATGGCCGGTTAGAACCGGCCATACCACTCACGAGTCCTTCAGCCAAGGCCTCAGGTAGCCCGCCAGGTCGGGGTCCGCACGCTCCAGCAGCGCGTCCAGCCTGGCCCGTTGGGCCGGGCGTGGCTGGAGGTAGGTCAGGCGCTGGCCGTAGCCGTGCGCGAGGCTTTCGCGGGCGATGCGGGCCAGCTCGTCGTCACGGGTGATCGCCAGCCGGAGGTCGGTGATCGCCTGCTCCCACGAACCCCGTTCGCGCAACAGCCGCAGCGCGCCGATCCGGACGAACGGCGCCACGTCGGAGTCGACCAAAGTCCACAAGTGATCCTCGTCGACCAAGGCGGCGTGGTCCGTCAGCGCGGCCACCACCTGACGGCTGACCACCGGCGAATCGGTCAGCAACGGCACCAGCGTCGGCACCGAGACCGCACGGAAGCGCCGCAGCGCGCGGACGACCTCCGCGCGTCCACGCGGGAGCGGGTGCGCGAGCCACGGCAGCACCAGCGAGGCGTCCTCGGGCGTGCCCACATCCGCAAGCCCGCCCAGCGCGCCGACCGACGGCGGATCACCGGCCGCCACCAGCGCCCGATAGCGCGCCGCCGGGTCGCCGCCCGCACGCGTCAACAGATACTGCGCGACCGACCGGACATGACCGCTCCGGTCGTCGAGCGCCGCTTCGAGCAGATCGGTGTGCTCGCGCAGTGCGAAGAGCGCCACCACACGGACGCCGGAAACGCCGCGCCGCAGCAGGATCGAGGCCACCTCCGGCGATCTGCGCACCGCGTCCTTGGCGCACTGAACGCGGATCAGCGTGTCCCGATCGGTCAACGCGGTGTCCACAAGGTCCTCGACGGTCCGCCGGTCCGAGACGATCGCGGACACGGCTTGGCGCGCTTTCGCGTCCGGGATTCGCAGGCACGCGCGGATCAGTTCCGGCGAACCGGCACGCAGGAAATCTTCGAGATTGCCCAGCAGCCAGCGTCCGTGCTGCCGCTCGCCGATGGCCACTGCGACCGGGAGCAGCGCGGGCACCGCGGCCTCCAGGTCCGCGCGCAGGCTCTCGACCAGTGCCCGCATGGCGGCGACGCGCACCTGCGGCACCCAGTCCGCGGCACGCAGCACCAAAGCGGGCAGCAGTTCGGCACGCCCGGCCGCCGCCATGCGCAGGACAGCCTTCTCGCGGACGTGCCCGTCACGGTCGGACGCCTTGCAGATCACGTCGAGCAGGTCGTCCGGCACCAGCTCACGGCCGAGGCCGGCCAGGTTCCGGCCACTGCCCCGCGCGCGCTGGTCGAACTCGACCCACGCCTTGCCTGATCTTTCCCTCTGACTGTTCACAATTCACCCCTGCTTCCCACGGTAACCGGCGCGCGCGTTCTACGATGCTGAATATGTTCAAGCGCCGAACCCTGCTCGGGGCGCTCGCGGTCACCGCGGCGCTGGTCACCGGCTGTTCCAGCGACAGCGAGACGGCCAAGGAGAAACTGCCGGAGGCCGGGCCGCTGATCGCGGACGCCGCGCAGGCGATCGGCGCGGTCAAGAGCGCCCACTTCACCTTGCGGGTCAACGGCGACATCGCCGGGCTGACCGTGCAGTCGCTCGACGGTGACCTCACCAAGGAGGGCGGCTCCAAGGGCGGCGCGAAAGGCACCGGCAAGCTTTCGATGTTCGGGCAGCTGACCGAGGTCGAGTTCACGCTCGCCGGTGAGACGCTCTACATCAAGGGCCCGACCGGCTCGTACCAGAAGGTGCCGATCGCGCTCGGCGCCTCGATCTACGACCCGTCGGCCGTGCTCGACCCGAACCGCGGGATCGCGAAGGTGCTGACCGGCATCCAGAATCCCAAGACCGAGGCCAAAGAGGACATCAACGGCACACCGGCGTACAAGGTCAGCGGCAAGGTGACCAAGGACGTGCTGGCGACGCTGCTGCCCGGCGCTCCCGATGACGCGACAGTCAGCTTCTGGCTCGCTGAAGCCGGGAAACACTTGCCGGTCAAGGCTTCCGCGGTGCTGCCGAGCAACTCCAGCGTGGACGTGACACTGTCCGATGTGGACAAGCCGGTCACGGTCACCCCGCCGGCGTGAACCGTCGCCACGTCGCGATCGGAGCCGGTGGCCTCGCGGTCCTGCTCGGCGCGCTCGACACCTATGTGGTCATCGGGATCCTGCGGCAGATCATCGACGACCTGAAAGTGCCGGTGAACCGGCTGGAGCAGGTCACCCCGATCGTCACCGGCTATCTGCTCGGCTACGTGGCCGCGATGCCGCTGCTCAGCCAGGCCTCCGACCGGTTCGGCCGGAAACTGCTGCTGCAGCTGTGTCTCGCCGGGTTCCTGATCGGGTCCGCGGTGACCGCGCTCGCCGGTGACGTCCCGCTGCTGACCATCGGCAGGCTGGTGCAGGGCACCGCGAGCGGCGCGCTGCTGCCGGTCACCATGGCGCTCGCCGCCGACCTCTGGGCCGAACACCGGCGCACCACCATCCTCGGCGCGGTCGGCGCCGCGCAGGAACTCGGCAGCGTGCTCGGCCCGCTCTACGGCATCGGGCTGGCCGCGGCCGCCGGGTGGCGTGGGGTGTTCTGGGTGAACGTGCCGCTGGCGCTGCTCGCGATGGCCGCGGTCCAGTTCGCGGTGCCGAACACGCACGGCAAGCGGTCCAAAATAGACGTGACCGGCGGCTCGCTGCTGGCCGTCGCGCTGGGGTTGGCCGTCGTCGGCCTCTACAACCCGAACCCGCGTGAGCACGTGCTGCCCGCCTGGGGCTGGCCGACGCTCGCGGGTGCTGCCGTCGCTCTCGTGGCGTTCGTGCTCTGGGAGCGGCGGGCCAAGACGCGTCTGCTCGATATCCAGGACAAGCGGTTCTTCGCGGTGCTCGGCGCGAGCGTCGCCGCGGGTGCCGCGCTCATGGTCACCCTTGTGGACGTCGACCTCTTCGCGCAGACGTTGCTCAGCAAAGACGACCAGGGCAGTGTGCTGCTGCTTCTGCGTTTCCTCATCGCGCTGCCGATCGGCGCCGTCGCGGGCGGGATGCTCGCGGCCAGGTTCGGCGACCGCTGGGTCGCCATGGCCGGCCTGCTCATCGCCGCCGGTGGGTACCTGCTGATCTCCGGCTGGTCCGTCGACGTGCTGACCACGAGCTACCCGCTCGGGCTCCCCCGGCTCGACACCGACCTGGCGATCGTCGGGCTCGGGCTCGGGCTGGTGATCGCGCCGCTGTCCGCCGCCGCGCTCAAGGTCGTGCCGCCCGATCAGCACGGCGTCGCGTCCGCCGGCGTGGTCGTCGCGCGCATGACCGGGATGCTGGTCGGGGTGGCCGCGCTCTCGGCGTGGGGCCTGCACCGGTTCCACAGTTTGACCGCGGGCCTGAACACGCCGATCCCGTTCCTTTTCCCCGACGACCAGGCGTTCCAGCAGGCGCTCACCGCGTACACAGCCGCCGTCAAGGAGGCTCTGCGCACCGAGTACAGCGAGATTTTCGTCATCACGAGTGTCATCTGTGTCCTGGGCGCTTGCGTATCGGTGCTGGTCGGGAGTCGATACGCTGCGAAGCGTGCCTGAGTACCTGCCTGCCGAGCCCTACAAGGGCACCCGTGACCTGCTGCCTGCCGAAACCTCGGTCCGCGCGCAGGTGTTCGGGCTGCTGCACGACGTCATCGAGCGGTACGGCTACGCCCGCTACGACGGCCCGTCACTCGAACCGGTGGAGTTCTACGCACGTGAGTCGGACCAGCAGCTGTTCACGCTCACCGACAAGGGTGGCAACAAGCTCGCGCTGCGTCCCGAGCTGACGCCGTCGATGACCCGCGCGGTCGTGGCAGGCGCGAAGTCGCTGCAGTTCCCGGTGCGCTGGTACAGCGATGCGAACTGCTTCCGCTACGAGCGTCCGCAGCGTGGCCGGATGCGTGAGCACCGGCAGCTCGACGTGGAGATCTTCGGCGCGGCGGGTGTCGCGCGCGAGATCGAGATCTTCGAGCTGATCCACGATCTGCTGGCCGCGCTCGGCGCCACGAAGGACCTGTTCACCATCCGCGTCAACGACCGGAACCTGCTCGCGGCGGCACTCACGGACATCGTCGGCATCTCGCTGCCGCATCTCCCCCTTGTCCTCGCGCTGATCGACCGCTGGGAAGTGACGGAGCCGGAGAAAATCGCGCAGGCCGCCGAGGAGATCGGCCTCGCGGACAAGCAGTTCGAGAAGCTTGGCGAGACGCTGACCGCCGGGCCCGCATTGCTCGACGAGCTACCGGACGAACTCAAGGCGATGTCCACTGTGGTCAAGGTGCTCGACACCGGCCTGGTCCGCTACGACCCGCTGATCGTGCGCGGCCTGCCGTACTACACCTCGACCGTGTTCGAGGTCTTCGACACCTCGCCGGAGAACCGCCGCGCGCTGCTCGGCGGCGGCGCGTTCGACACGCTCGCGAACCTCTTCGGCGACCAGCCGATCCCCGGCATCGGGTTCGCGCTCGGCGACGTCACGCTCATGGATTTCCTGCGCACTCACGACCTTCTGCCGCAGCCGCGCGCCGAGGTCGACGTGGTCGTCGTGCCGGTCAACGAAGAGCTGGCTGACGCGGCACGCACGGTCGCGCGGAAGCTGCGCCAAGCCGGACTGCGCACGTCGACCCCGCTGGAGCCGCGCAAGCTCGGCAAGGAGCTGACAAGGGCTGAGAAGGCAGGCGCGCGGGCGGTCGTCATCGTCGGCCAGGAGGACTGGGACGCCGGGACCGTCACCATCCGCTCGTCGCTCACCCACGAGCAACGCCAGGTCGCCGTCGACGCCGTGGTGGCCGCCGTCAAAGCTCTGGTGATCGGATCGCCGACCGAAGCCTGAGTGTGAAGGTGGCGCCGTCACCCGGCACGCCTTGCGCCGAGATGGTGCCGCCGTGCCCGGCGACGACCTCGCGGACCAGCGCGAGGCCGAGCCCGAACCGCCTGCCGTCGCCGTGCTCGCCCCGCGCGAACCGCTCGAACAACCGCTCCGCGTCGGACTGCTCGAAGCCGACGCCGGTGTCACGCACGCTGATCTCCACGTGCTGACCGTCGGCCACGCCGAGGCGGACAACGATGAGTCCGCCAGGCGGCGTATGCCCGATCGCGTTGTCCAGCAACGCGGTCAGCACGCGGCGCAGCGCCGTCTGCACGCCACGGACCAGATACGGCCGCTCGTCACGATGCAGCTCGATCCGCAGGCCGCGTTCGCTCGCGCGGGGCGCTTCGCCGGCGACGGCTTCTTCGGCCAGCAGGCCCATTTCGACCGGCTCTAATGGCGGATGCCTCGACGCCTGCAACTGCGCGGAAAGCAAGAGGTCTTCGACGACTTCGCCGAGTTCGCGCGTGCCTTTGACGAGCTGCTCCATCTCAGGCCCTGAGTCGCGCCTGGCCAGCAGCTGGGCGCGGGTGTGCAGCCTGGTCAGCGGCGCGCGCAGCTCATGGCTGGCGTCCGCGACGAACGTGCGCTGCCTGCGCAGCGCCTCGCCGAGCGGCCTGATCGCGCGGCCCGCGAGGAAATGCCCGACCAGCGCGGAAACCACGACCACCAGCACCTCGGCCGCGATCAACGCGGTGAGCAGGTGATCCCGGTCGGCGATCTGGTAGTGCTCGTCGAAGAAAGCCTGCACCACCTGGCCGTCCTTGACCTCGGTGACGACCGTGTACACGGTGCCGTTCATGGAAACCCGTTCGGTGACGGGATTCTTGGCCGCGGCGACCGCGCGCCACGTCGCGTCCAGCGGCATCCCGGGAGGCACCGGGGCGGCGGGCGCCCTGCCCTCTTCGGAGAACAGCCACACGCAACCGGGCGGGGTCGTGCCGACGCCGCGTTCGATCGACCAGTCGATCGTGTGCCGCGCGGTCGTGTGCTGGCCGTCGAGCATCACGATCCACGCCACCGCGCCGACCACGGCGACCAGCAGCGAGATCACCGCCCAGATCTGCACGGTGAGCACCCGTCGCGTCCGGCTGAGCATCCGCGACTCGGGATCACGGTTCACAGCGCGCCGATCTGGTAGCCGAGCCCGTGCACGGTCCGCACCACGCCGCCGTCCACGCCGGGCAGCCGCCTGTCGACGACCATGACGTTGTAGCGGCCGGTGAGGCCGAGATGCGGGCCACGCCGCCCGTCGTGGGCGAGGTCGATGCTGTGCCCCTCGCCCGCGAACATGTCCGCGAGGATCGTGGCCGGCTCACGATCGTCTTCGACCGGCAGTAAGCGCGCGAGCCCGGAAGGGTCTGCCACTTCATGCACGCGTTCATCCTGACAGCGTCAGCAAGAAATGAACCCCCTCCTTAGGCGGAAAGGTTCAGACCAGTCAGGTCTCGGCACGCGCACTGGTCGTTTCGGCGTAACGCGGCATCCCGCTCACCGGGGGTCGTGAGTGTTCAGGCCGGTTATTGGGCGGAAGGGCAAAGGGGTCATGTCGTGCTGGGCGACCTTGGCCCGCTTCAGCCCTGGCCACGAAAGAGTGACTGTGGAGGGTTTGCGGCGTTAGGCGACGCAAACCCTCCACACCGGGGCTTGGTGTGTGGGTTTTGCGTCGTCTAACGCCCCAAAACCCACACACCCCAGCCGATCGGGGTCGTGCATGCTCGCGATGGAGCCTAGCCCCGGGCGGGGTCTGCGGTGACGGTTGCGGGCGAGTGGCAACTCTGCTCCGTTAGATGCACCAGAGTTACCACTCGCGGACCCCCCTCGTGAAGCGAGGATGCCCCCGAATGCGTACTACGCACCCAACGGCCCCCTCACTTCAAGCCCGCCCGAGGCTTACGGGCACCCCGCCGGACTTGGTAAAGGAATCCCTCACCAGCCAGCCACATTCGGCTTTCCGCGCAATAGAACCGTCGGGAACACTCACGACCGTTACTTCCCGGCGGCGCGGGCGATCGACTCGGGGTAGCGCTCTCCGGCGACCGCGGACAGCGGCGCCGCGTCTTCGATGGCCTTGATGTCCGCGTCCGAGAGCTCGATCCCGGTGGCGGCGACGTTCTCTTCGAGATACTTGCGGCGCTTGGTGCCCGGAATCGGCACGACGTCGTCGCCGTGGCTGGAAACCCAAGCCAGCGCGAGCTGCCCCGCCGTGACGCCCCGCTCGGCGGCGAGCGCGCGCAACGCCTCGACGATCGCCATGTTCCGCTCGAAGTTCCCCTCGGCGAAGCGCGGCAGGTTGCGGCGCATGTCATCGGCGGGCAGATCGGCGACCGAGGTGACGTTCCCGGTCAGGAAGCCGCGCCCCAGCGGCGAGAACGGGACGATGCCGATCCCCAGCTCACGGCAGACACCCAGTACCTCGTCCTCGATGCCCCTGGTCCACAGCGACCACTCGCTCTGCAGCGCCGTCACCGGGAACACCGCGTGCGCGCGCCGGATCGACTCGGCCGAGGCCTCGGAGATACCGGCGTACCGGATCTTGCCCTCGGCGGCGAGCTCGGCCAGCGCGCCCCAGGTCTCTTCGATGTTCTCGGGGTCGACCCGGTGCTGGTAGTAGAGGTCGATGTGGTCGACGCCGAGGCGCCGCAGCGAGTCCTCGCAGCACTGCTTCACGTACGCCGCGCCCCCGCGCGCCTTCATTCCGCCGTCGGTCCAGGTGATCCCGAACTTCGACGCCAGCACCACCTGGTCGCGCCGGTCCGCGATGGCACGGCCGACCAGTTCCTCGTTGACCCCGTCGGCGTACACGTTCGCCGTGTCCAGCAGCGTGACGCCCAGTTCCAGCGCGCGGTGGATGGTCGCGATCGACTCGTCGTCGTTGTCGCGCACCCCGTACGCCTGGCTCATCCCCATGCAGCCGAGCCCCTGTGCGCTGACCTCGAGCGCGCCCAGCTTCTTCTTGATCACGCTGACAATCCCTCCACCACAGGCTCGAGGCCCAGCACGTCGCGGTGCTTGCGCTCGATCTGGTCGTAGTTGTCGATCTTGTAGTTGAGAATCTCCATGCACGACTGGAGTTCGGCGATCCGCGAGGCGACCGCCTGCCGCTGCTCGACCAGCAGCGCCTTGCGCCTGCCGGCACTGGCCGTGCCACGGTGGCGCAGTGAGGCGTACTCACGCATGCTCTTGATCGGCATGCCGGTGGTACGCAGCTTGGTCAGGAACTCGAGCCACGTGAGGTCGGCGTCGGAGTACGCACGCCTGCCCGCCGTGTCCCGCGCGGGCGGATCCAGCAGCTTGATGCGCTCGTAGTACCTCAGGGTGTCGATCGACAACCCGCTACGGCGAGCGGCTTCCGCAATCGAGTAGCTCATGCTCTGACGGTACGACCTGGAGTGCACTCCAGGTCAAATACGAAGGTCATGTTCCGTAACAGCGTCCGCGATAGACTCCCGCCATGCCTCGCCCCAAGACCCACGACGAAGCCTTGCGAGTCAAGCTACTCGACCGCGCTGGCGTGCTTCTTTCCACCGAGGGCCCCAAGGCGCTGAGCCTGCGGAAACTCGCCGCCGACGTCGACACGTCGACCACCGCGGTGTACTCGCTCTTCGGCAGCAAACCGGATCTGGTCAGCGCCCTCTACATCGAGGGATTCCGGCGTTTCGGACGACGTCTCGCCGCGGTCCCCCGCACGGGTGACGCGATCGAGGACCTGGTCCAGCTCGGCCTGGCGTACCGGGCCAGCGCGCTCGCGGACCCGCACCTGTACCCGATCATGTTCACCAAATCGGTCCCCGGCTTCGAGCCGAACGAGGAAGCGGTCCGCCTGGCCGCCGAAGCCGCCAACGCGCTCGCGGTGATCGTGCAGATCGGCGTCGACGCCGGCGTGTTCATCGACGTGCCGCCGACGTCGATCGCGGTCGGCTGCTGGGGCATCGTGCACGGCCTGGTCACCCTGGAGCTCAACGGCAACCTGCCGCCGGACTTCGAGCCGGAGCAGGGCTACGCGGACGCGCTGCGCGCCAACGCCCGTGGCTGGCTCAAGCCCGAGGTCTTCGGAGCCTGAACGTTGTCGTGAGTGTTGCCGACGGTTGGAAC
>NZ_JBHWEB010000111.1:0-14652 GCF_042734395.1 Amycolatopsis sp. NPDC059657
GCCCGAAGCCCTGACAGGCTGACGCTGGCCAAGGTCGCCCAGCACAACATGACACCTTTGACCTTCCGCCCAATAACCGCCCGCAACGCTCACGACCCCTGGGCGGATCGCCCGGGACTAGGGCCTTTCGGCCTCTCGCCTGAAGCCGGATCCGCTCCTAACCTGGACGGCGAGCCGGGGAGGGCATCATGCGAGTCAAAAGCAGACAGCGTTCTGTCGAGTTCGATGGCAAGACGATCACCATCACGGTGCCGACCAAGCGGTTGAACCGGATCAAGAACCGGTTGCCCGTAGACAAGGTCAAGATAGAACACCGTAAGCCGACCGTCTGGCAGCCCGGTCGGCTCAGGTTCACCGCCCCAGGCGTCACCGGTCACCCCGACGTCAAGCTCCCGTGGCTGTCGGACAAAGACGATCAGTTCACCATCGTCTACGGCTCGGGGAAACAGAAGGAAATCGAGCAGTTCCTTTCCGCGGTGAAGCGCGCGAAGGGCTGACACGCGGCAGGATGGCGGCGGTGGGTATGAAGCGAGGGGGCCTTTGGGTGCGTAGTACGCACTCGGGGGCACCCTCGCTTCGCGACAGGGTGAGTGGTGACTCTGCTGCATCCAACGGAGCAGAGTCACCACTCACCCGCACCGAACGAGGGGTTCCCCTGCTCCGCTCGATGCAGGCAGGGGAACCCCTCGCCCCAGACTTCCGGTGCGGGCCTGGCGCGGCGTCGTGAGTGAGCGCGACGGTTAGAACCGTCGGCAACACTCACGACTCACAGCGTTTTCTCGATAAAAGCTTGGAAGCGGGCGAAAGCGTCCTCGAGCGACTGAGGGTCGCAGGCCGCGCCGAAGGTGCGGCCGTCGCACCAGGACCAGATCCATTGGCCGGGGCCGGGTTCGGTCAGCGCCTTGGTCAGCCTGCGGCCGTCGGCGCTCGTGTGCACGATGTCGATCTCGAAGATCCAGCCGGGATTGTCGAGCGTCTTGATCGTCATGCCGAACTCGTGCTCCCATTCTCCGTCGCACTGGGCCGAGTACCAGTCCTGCACAAACCGGAAAGCGCTCACAGCGGGAGCCTAGGACACCGGCTAGAGCGCGGCCAAGCAGCGGTCAACCCCGAAGGTCTAGGCCTCTCGCGTTCGAATTCCCGCGAGTCGGCCCGCTATTTTGAACGCGTTCAAAAGTCGCGTACAGTCGGCATCGTGAAGATCGTGATACCCGGTGGCACCGGGCAGGTCGGGACCATCCTGAGCCGCGCGCTCACCGGCGACGGACACGAGGTCGCCGTGCTGAGCCGCAAGCCAGGGCCCCACCACTGGGACGGGCGCACGCTCGGCGCCTGGGCCGGCGAGATCGACGGCTGCGACGCGGTGATCAACCTGGCAGGCCGCAGCGTGAGCTGCCGGTACACCGCGGCGAACCTCAAGGAGATGATGGACTCCCGCGTCGACTCGGCGCGGGTCGTCGGCGAGGCCATCGGGCTCGCGAAGCGACCGCCGAAGGTCTGGCTGCAGATGAGCACGGCGACCATCTACGCCCACCGCTTCGACGCGCCCAACGACGAGGCGACCGGGATCATCGGCGGCACCGAACCCGGCGTCCCCGGCTACTGGGGTTTCAGCGTCGACATCGCCAAGACGTGGGAAGAAGCCCAGCGCAATGCCGAGACCCCGGAAACGCGCCAGGTCGCGTTGCGGGCAGCGATGGTGATGAGCCCCGACCGCGGTGGCGTGTTCGACGTCCTGCGCACGATGACGCGCCTCGGGCTCGGCGGCCCGGTCGGCGGCGGCCGTCAATACGTCTCGTGGATCCACGAGACCGACTTCGTCAACGCGGTCCGGCACCTGCTGCACGGCGACCTGACCGGGCCGGTGAACCTCGCCGCGCCCACTCCCCTGCCGCAACGCGACTTCATGCGAGCGCTGTGCCGGGCCTGCGGGGTCAAGATCGGGCTGCCCGCGACGAAGTGGATGGCCGAGATCGGTGCGCTCGTGCTGCGCTCGGACACCGAGCTTCTGCTGAAGAGCCGCCGCGTCACACCGGGGCGGCTGCTCGGTGACGGGTTCGGCTTCGAGTATCCGGAATGGCCGGACGCGGCGCTCGACCTGGCACGGAGAGCCCGTTCGTCGGCGCGCGCCGACCATTCGCGGACCGTTCGTCGCGACGACTGAGCCGGTTCGCCGCCGCGTCCGTGTCTCACAGTGCGCCGGGCACGTCGTGGTTCCCGGCCGCGAAGAGACCTGGAGTGAGAACATGGGAATCACCGTGGGCATCGTCGACGACGAGGCCCTGTTCCGCACGGGCGTTCGTGACGCGCTGGAGCAGGCCGGGGAGTTCGACGTCATCGGGGAGGCACGCGACGGCACCGCGGCCGTCGAACTCGCCAAGAGACATGTGCCGCAGGTACTGCTGATGAACCTGGCCGGGCTCGCGTCCGTCGAGCGGATCAGGGCGTTCACCCCGGACACCCGGATCGTGGTGCTGGCCGCGCCGCACGCGCATGAACAGGTAGTGCCCGCGCTACGCGCCGGCGCGGTGGGTTTCCTTTGCAAGACAGGGAAAGCCGCCGATCTCGTGCACGCGGTGCGGGTGGTGGCCGCCGGTGACGCCATCCTCAGCCCCGCCGTCACGCGCAGCCTGGTCGAGCACATCACCAAGGGCTCTTCGGAGAACCGGGACCACGCCCGCAGGCAGATCGCACAACTCAGCGAGCGTGAACGTTCCGTGCTGGCGCACATCGCCAAGGGACTGGGCAACGTGCAGATCGCCCGCGCGATGGCGCTTTCGGAGGGATCCATCAAGGCGCATGTCAGCCGGGTACTCGGCAAACTCGGCTGTGACAACCGGGTCCAGGCCGCGATGCTGGCGCGCGACGCGGAACTCTGCGGCTGAAAGAATGGTGACGTTCACCCGCCCGCGCCTGCGGGTGAACGCCACCGCGCATCATCCGACGCGTTCGATGCGGGCGCGCCGGATGAGGAACTTGCCTGGCTCGCGGACCTGTTCGAAGGCCGCGTTGTTCAGCAGCGCGCAGCTGCCGGACGGCCCGCTCACCTTGACCGTGGTGGACTTGTCGTTGTCCAAATTGGTCACTTTGAGCCGGGTGCCGACCGGGAACTGGTTGCTCGAGGCAGCCGGAGCGCCTGCCTCACCCGAGAGCGTCACCGTCGAACCCTGGCATACCTGTTTCGCCGCAATGGGGTCCTCGGCGGGCTCGGGTTCCACCGCAGGCTGTTCCGGCTCGGCCGCGGGCGGCTGTTCCCGCTGAGGCAACGGAATCGGAGCCGCGACCGCGCCGGTGCAGCCAGCAGCCTTCCGCCGCTGCTGGATGAGATCGACGACGGCCTGCCGGTTCGCGATGCGCGCCTCGGAAAGCTGATCCGGAGCGGCTTTCTGGTCTGCGATGAACTTCAAGTTGTTCCCCAAAGCGGTATCGAGTCCTTGGCAGCTTTCGGCCGCCTCGCTGGAAGGCGTCGTCGACGTGAAGATGGCGGTGGCGATTCCCGCCACTCCCAGCACGGACGCGATGCCGATCGTGGCGCGCTTACGGTGCTTGCCAACGCTTCTCAGGTAACCCATTCGTCTTCCTCCGGCGGTACTTTCTGGTTGCGCCCACGGAGGGAGATACGGTCGCATAACGAAAGCGGTTCAGTTTTATTTCAGGCGCCGGTCCGTCAGAGCGGGAATTCGCCTGGTGGCACGGCGGATCCGATGAACGATCCGGTCGCCCCATCGGCGCCGGCGGCGAGCCACCAAGCGGCCTGGGCCGCGGTCGTGACGCCGTCGATGACCACGCGGGCGTCGACCTCGCCGACCAGCGCGGCGACGTACGAGGCGTGGTGGTCGGCCAGGCGGGCGGCGATGCGGACGAAGTGGACGTCATGGGTCCGGATGGCGGCGAGGTCGTCGGGGGCCAGCCCGAAGTCGACGAGAACCGTGCGCACGCCGAGACCGGCGAGGTTCGTCAGATTGGCGGCCACGCCGGGAACCGACAGCGCACCGACCGGCATGCCGATCATCAGCTGCTTCGGCGGCAGGCGCGTGTCGTCGAGCACGCCTGCCACGCGGGCGACCAGCTTGGCGTCGGCGGCCTGATGCGCGGTGAGGCCGACCGCGAGTGGGCGGGTGAAGCCGTGCCGTTGACGCCACCATTGGGCCTGCCCGGCACCTTGGCGGAGCAGCCAGTCACCGAGCGGCAGGATCAGGCCGGTGCGCTCCGCGAGTTCCGTGCAGCGGGCGTGGTCTAGTGAGCCTTCCTCGGGGTGATCCCAGTGGAGTACGGCCTCGACGCCGACGAGGCGGGCGTCGGCCAAGCCGGTCACCGGGCGGTAGCGGACGGTGATCTGGCCGTTCTCCCACGCGCCTGGCATGCTCACGGCGAGGCCGT
Organism: Amycolatopsis sp. NPDC059657; assembly: GCF_042734395.1. Taxonomy (NCBI): domain Bacteria; kingdom Bacillati; phylum Actinomycetota; class Actinomycetes; order Pseudonocardiales; family Pseudonocardiaceae; genus Amycolatopsis; species Amycolatopsis sp. NPDC059657. The sequence goes on from NZ_JBHWEB010000111.1 coordinate 4,381, forward strand.
GCGCGTATCTGTCCTCGGCGTCGGAGTCGGGATCGAACAGCTCCCACTGGCCGCGGCGGCCCGCCTTGGCACGGCGCAGCGTCTGGTCGGCGGCGCGCAACAGCTCGGCAGGGTCGATGTCGGACGAGGGGCGGTGCACGATGCCGGCGCTCACCGAAGCGGCGAGGCCGTGACTGTCCACATAGAACGGTTCGGCGAGCTCGGCGTTGATCTCCGCCATGATCGTGGCGACCGGCGGCGTGGTGGCCGTGTTCTCCACCAGTATGCCGAACTCGTCGCCGTCGAAGCGCGCGATGATCGTCTTTTCCTTGGCCAGCAAGGCTCTCAGCCGCTGTGCGACGTGCACCAGCAGCCGCTCGCCCGCGCGTCTGCCCAGGCTGTTGCACAGCAGGCCGAACGCGTCGAGGTCCAGATGGAACAAGGTGATGCCGTGCTCGGAGCCCGCGTCGCGCAGCGCCGCCTCCAGCCTGGTGCCGAAGAATTGCCGGTTGGGTAGGCCAGTGACCAGGTCGTGCAGTGACTGACGGCTCAGTTCGCCTTGCAGCAACATCAATTCGGTGCCGTCCTCGATGACGGCGACATAGTGGCTCGGCCGGTTGTCCGCGCCGCGCAGCAGTGACGCGGTCAGCGTGACACGGGCGACGTCGCCGTCCTTGCGCAGCAGGCGCTGCGTCTGGCGGAGCCGGTCCTTGGCGCCTTCCAGCAACGCGTGCAGGCCATCGCGCACCATCCGCTCCTCGTCCGGGTGCACAAGGTCGGCCAGCTCGACGCCTGCCAGTTCCGCTTGCGTGAACCCGAGAATCACGCCAGCCGCGGCGTTGACACGCTGCACCCGCCCGTCGAGGCCGACGATCATCACGCCACTCGACGAGGACGTGATGACCTCGTCGAAGCGCGCTTCGCTCTCCTTGAGGTTCCATTTGGCGTCACGGACCGCCTTGAGCAGCGACAGGTGCATGCTCTCCTGCTGCTCGAAGATCGCGCGCTGGGTCGCGGCCAGGAAACCGCACGCCAGCGCGCTCTGCGCGAGCAGAATCCGCTCGGCGAACCGTTCCGCGGGCTGGAATTCCGGCAGCGCCAGCATTCCCTTGCCGAGCACGTCGAGCGTGCACCGCAGCCCGGCCTCGCCGACATAGCCGAGCGCGACCAGCCGCTCGCCGACGCGGCGAATCGGTTTCATGTCCTCCGCGCGCACCGCGTCGCAGAGGATGTCGAGCTGGACGCACAATTCCCGGCCCAGCTCTTCGGAACCCAGCGGCACCACTACGACACCGCTGAGCAAGTACGTCCATTTGCGCGCGAGCGCGGCCCGCGTGCGGCCGCGATCCGGCTGGGCGGGTATGGCCTCGGATCGGCTTGGGTTCGGCATTCCGTCGCCCTGCTGTGATTTCAAGTTGCGCGGCAGTTTACCCACCACGCGTCTGCCCGCGCTCGGCCGAAAGCATGAAAGGGCGTCACACCATCGGCGGCCGATTCCTTGATCCGGCTCACGTTCCGTCGAACGCTTTCTTGTGGCCTACGCCAGCGTAAACCAGCATGTTCATTCCGGGTTCGTCGGCGATGTCACCGGGGCCGTGCGGGCGCCATTCCCCACATCCGACAAGACCCGGCTCGACCAATTCGAAACCGTCGAACAACGCGGTGATCTGCGCATGTGTGCGCAGATTGATCTGATCGGGGCTCTTGCTGCGCTTGATCACGTCGGTCGCTTCGGCCAGGTCGGCGCCCTGATGATCGCCGGACACATGGGTGATCGCCAAATAGCTGCCGGGAGCGAGCACGGAACTGTATCGAGCCAGCAAACCGGCCGGATCCGACTCGTCGGGAATCCAATGCAACATCAACAGCATCAATAACCCGACTGGCTCGTCAAAATCGAGCAGGCGGGCCGCTTCGGGGCTGGTGAGAATGGCCGCGGGGTCGCGCATATCGGCGTGCACGACGGCCGCGCGGTCATTATCGGCCAGCATGAGTTCACTGTGCGCGACCGCGACCGGATCGCGGTCGACATAAACGACACGGCAGTCCGCTTTTTCCGACTGCGCCACCTCGTGCACGTTGGCCACGGTCGGAATTCCCGAGCCGACGTCGAGAAACTGCCGGATTCCCCGCGCCACCATGAACCGCACGACCCTGCCCAGGAACTTGCGGTTCACCCTGGCCGCCGTGCGCAGGCCTGGCATGGCCTGCTCGATCTGCGCGCCGACCGCGCGGTCGACCGCGAAGTTGTGCCCGCCGCCCAGCATGAAGTCGTACGTGCGCGCCATGCTCGGCACGGACACGTCCACGCTCGGCGGAACCCATTCCTGTTGTCGCACCACGGTGAACACCTCTTGAGTGGGAGAAGCGAGAGAGCTTAGCCGGTCGTGCCGCCCGCGGTCGCTGGGCCATCGGCGTGAGCGTGGACCACCCGATCGGGCACTGTCTGCCTCATCCGGACGGGCCTATGGTGAACGCTTCCCAACGACTCGGCGAGGAGTCTTTGATGGCCGTCCCGGTGGCGCCCGGGCGGTGGCCTTTTCTCGGGCACACCCCCGCGATGCTGCGTCAGCGTTTCGCGTTCACCGCCGGGTTGCGCGCGCACGGGGAAATCGTGAAGGTCTTTCTCGGTCCGCTGCCCGCGTATTTCGTGACCAGCCCGGAGCTCGCTTATCGCGTGCTGGTCACCGAGGGCGCGAGTTTCCGCAAGGGCGCCATGTTCGACAAATTCCGACCCTATGTCGGCAACGGGCTGTTGCTCTCGAACGGCGCTTTCCACTTGCGGCAGCGACGGCTGATCCAGCCCGCGTTCCACCACGAGCGCATCGCGCGCTACGCGGACACCATGGTCACAGCGGCCACGGAACTGACTTCGGCGTGGCGGCCGGGCGAGATCCGCGAGATCGACGAGGACATGCAGGCGCTGGCGGTCACCATTGTCGGCGAGGCGTTGTTCTCCACCGAAATCGGGCAGCGTGCGATCAGTGAAGTGCGCCGGTCCATCTTCATCGTGATCAAGCAGGGGATGATCCGCGCGCTTTCCCCCGCGTTCGTGGAAAAACTGCCCTTGCCGGGCAATCGCGAGTTCGACACGGCCATCGAACGCATGCGTGCCATCGTGCTCGAGGTCATCGCGAGCTGGCGCGCCGAAGAAACCGATCACGGCGACGTTTTGTCGATGTTGCTGCTGGCGCAGGACGACAGCGGCGACGGAATGACCGATCAGCAGACCTACGACGAGGTCATCACGTTGCTGACGGCGGGCATCGAGACCACCGCGCTCGCACTTTCCTGGTTATTCCACGAAATCGCCGGTAACAGCGAAGTCGAGCAGCGGCTGCACGCCGAAATCGACGAGGTGCTCGGCGGCCGCCCGGTCCGCTTCGCCGACGTGCCGCGCTTGAAGTTCACCGCGATGGTGGTCAACGAGGTGCTGCGGATGTATCCCGTGTGGATACTCATGCGGCGCGCCACCGCGGCCGTCGAGCTTGGTGGCGAACGAATCCAGCCGGGTGACGAGGTCATCGTCAGCCCGCACGCACTCCACTTCGACCCGGATTCCTTCCGGAACCCGGAAAAGTTCGATCCCGATCGCTGGTCCGAACCCGGGCCGCCGAGGGGCGCGTTCATCCCGTTCGGCGCAGGCAACCGCCAGTGTCTCGGGAATGTCTTCGCCCAGACCGAAATCATCCTCACCGTGGCCACGGTGGCGGCGCGCTGGCGGCTGGTACCCGTCCCGGACCGCCCGGTGCGCGTGAAGTTCACCTCGGCCGCGTATCCCAGCCGCATGCCCATGACGGCACTGCGCCGTACCTAGTCGGAGGTAGTTCTCTCTTGCGTTTCTCAAGGCTCTGCGCCGTGACCCTGCTCGCCGCGGCGGCTCTGCTCGTGCCCACCCCTGCCGGCGCCGAGCCGGTGACCTGCGAGGACGTGCGGGTCCCGGTGTCGGCCGGCCTGCTGCCCGCGACGATGTACGGCAGGCTGTGCACGCCGCAGGGCGCCACGACCGTCCAGGTCCTCATTCCCGGCGGCACCTACAACAGCTCCTATTGGGACATCGGGTACACGCCGGAGACCCGCTCGTTCCGGCTCGCGATGAACAACGCGGGATACGCCACGCTCGCCGTCGACCGGCTCGGCACCGGGCAGAGCTCGAAGCCGCTCAGCGCGCTGGTGACCGCGACCGTGCAGGCCGACGCCGTGCACCAGGTCATCCAGACGCTGCGGCCGCGGTTCTCGAAGGTGATCGTCGGCGGGCACTCCATCGGCGCCGCGATGGCGATGATCGAGGCGGGCTTCCACCACGACGTCGACGGCGTGCTGGTCACCGACATGACGCACCGGATGAACTACATCACCGTGGTGCCGGTGCTGGCGCAGATGATCCCGGCGCCGCTCGACCCGCAGCTCGGCAATCGAGGCCTCGACGCGGGCTACCTGACCACCAGCCCCGGCACGCGGTACTCCTCGTTCCACACGCCAGGCCCGAACGTGGCGGACGCGATCGCGTTCGACGAGTCCACGAAGGACGTCTTCGCGGCGACGGAGGCGATCGACACGATCGCGCTGACCACCGTGGTCATCCCGGCGTCGTTGCAGATCAATGTCCCGGTGCTGCTCGTGGTCGGAAACGGCGACACGCACTTCTGCGGCCTGCCGCTCGGCAGCGACTGCTCGTCGGCGGAGGCACTGCGGCAGTCGGAATCGCCGTACTTCGCGCCCGCCGCGCAGCTGCGGACGTACCTGCTCGACGGGTACGGGCACTCGATCAACTACGCGCCCAACGCGCGGGACTTCCACCAGGTCGTCAAGGACTGGGCCAAGACCCTCGGTTAGGCCATTCGAGTGACGCATGGCCGGGCGGGCAACCCGTGAGCCCGCCCGGCGGTGAACCCAGCGCCAGTAGGGGAACTGCGTCTTGGGGTGAATTCATCATGCGTGTGAAGAAAATCGTGCTCGCCGTCGCGCTGATCGCGGCCGTGGGGGCACAGACCGGCACGGCGCTCGCCGAGCCGGACACGGTCCGGATCAGGGATCTCGGCACGCTGCCGGGTGGCACCAGCAGCAGCGTGGGCGCGATCAACGACGACGGCGTGATCGTCGGCAGCGCGGACGTCGGCGACCGCAAGTCGCACGCCACCCGGTGGGATCGGTCGGGCCGGATCACCGACCTGGGGACGCTCGCGGGCTACGAGTCCAGCTACGCCACCAGGATCAACAACCGCGGGGTCATCGTGGGCTACGCCGCCACCAGCCGGGAGGAGCACGTCCGCGCCGTACGCTGGGACCGGTTCGGCAGGCTGACCGAGCTGAAGCCGCTTCCGGGTGACGCGGACAGCAAGCCGTTCGGGCTCAACGCCGACGGAGAGGTCGTCGGCATCTCAGGTGGCGGCCGCGGTTACCGGGCCGTGCGCTGGAATCGCGACGGCGCGGTCACCGAGCTCGAAGGCCTCGGCGGCGACAGCTGGGCGAGCGCGATCAACGACGACGGCGTCGTGGCAGGCTACTCCCGCCGCGCGAACGAGCTGGTGTCGCACGTCATCCGGTGGGCGGCGGACGGCCGGAGCACCGACCTGACCCCCAACGCGGAGTACAGCGGCAGGGCGGAAGACATCAACGACGCGGGCACGGTCGTCGGCGTCGCGTCCCCGAACGCCATGCGGTGGGATTCCGATGGCAAGAGCACGAACCTGGGCGAAGGCCAGACCGCGACTCAGATCAACAACCGGGGCACGATCATCGGCTACGCCTCGGCCTACCCTTACCGTGCGGGGATGTGGAACAGCCGCGGCGAGTACAAGGCGTTGCCCGGCCTCCCCGGCGAGGGCGACTTCCTCACCGCCTTCGGTATCAATGACCGCGATGTGATCGTCGGCGGATCGGGCCTCCGCGCGGTGCGCTGGGACCGCGACGGCAGGGCTACCGACTTGGGGACCTTGCCCGGCGGCTCCAGCAGCCGGGCGCTGATCATCAACAACGCCGGTGTGATCGCCGGGGACGCGTATGACACTGTCTCGGGCGGCTACCACGCGGTCGTCTGGCGCTAGACACTCGAAATCGACGGCGCCGGCGTCGCCGCGAGCACGTCGGCGACGACGTCGGCGGCGCCGCGCCGGTCGAGTTCGGCCTCGGCGGTGAGCACCAGCCGATGCGCGAGCACCGGAACGGCGGCGTCCTTGATGTCGTCGGGGGTGACGAACTGGCGGCCGTCGGTCGCGGCGAGCGCCTGCCCGGCACGCACCAGCGCGATGCTGCCGCGCGGGCTGGCGCCGAAGCGCACGGCGGCGTGCTCACGCGTCGCCGCGGCCAGCCTGGCGGCGTATTCGACGACCGCTCTGTCCAAATGCGACGATCGCACCTCGGCGATCGCGCCGCGCAGCGTCTGCACGTCGACCACCGAGGGCAGGTCGTCCGGGTTGACGCCCGCGCAGTCGCTCATGATCACGAACACCTCGGACTCGAGGTCCGGATAGCCGACGTTCAGCCGCATCAGGAACCGGTCGAGCTGCGCCTCGGGCAGCCGGTAGGTGCCCTCCATCTCGATCGGGTTCTGGGTGGCGATGACCAGGAACGGTCTCGGCACCTCGTGCCCGACCGCGTCGACCGTCACCCGCCGCTCGGCCATGACCTCCAGCAGCGCGGACTGCGTCTTCGGCGTGCCGCGGTTGATCTCGTCGGCCACCACGATGTTCGCGAAGATCCCGCCGGGGTGAAAGGCGAACCGCTCGTCCTTCTGGTGGTAGACGGTGACGCCGGTGATGTCGCCTGGCAGCAGGTCGGGCGTGAACTGGATGCGGTTCCAGCTGCCGCCGATACTGCGCGCCAGGCAGCGGGCGAGCGTCGTCTTGCCCAGTCCCGGCACGTCCTCGATCAGCAGATGCCCCTCGGCGAACAGCGCGGCGACGGCGAGCCGCACCACCTCCGGCTTGCCGCGGATCACACCCTGGACGTTGCGCGCGATGACCTCATAGACCTCGCCTGCCCTCGACCTGCTCACCTGTCCCCCTTGCCGCAGTCGCGTCCGTGCAGGCTAACGGCGCCGGTACAGAAATCCCCGTGTTCCGGTACAGCGCTCAGGAATGCTTGCGGTCGTACAGCTCTTCGGCCAGCGAACTGCCCATCAGCCCGCCGAAGATTCCCGCCGCGATGCCGACGACCATGCCCACCGGCGAGGCGATCACCGCGCCGGTCGCGATCCCGAAGGCCAGCGAGCCCGACGCTCCCCCGAGCCCGGTGAAGGTCGCCAGGCTCATCGGCTCGCGTGCCTTCTCGAGGTGGTAGAAGTCCTCCTCGTAGACCTCCTCCTCATCTTCTTCCGGCGGCTCCGGCGCGTACGGCGTCTGGTTCAGCCAGACGTCCTCGGGGATCAGGAGGTAGTACGTGTCGTCCTCGGGGCGTTCGTCGAGGGCCGCCGTCATGACAGGACGTCGATCGGGAGGATCTTGAAGTGGTGGTCCTTGCCGTGGTGGTGCTTGAGGTGCGCCAGGTCCTTTTTGGACTGTTCGAGGTGCTTGCGCGCCTTCGCGAGCCGCTCGGTGGCCTGGTCGACGGCCTTCTGCGCGTGGTCGACCGCCGCGACGGCCGTCTCGACCGTGTGCCGCACGGTCTTCTTCAGCACTGGCGCCGGCGCTTGTCGCTTGCGCACGACCTCGTTGTGGACCGCCTCCTTCTGCACCGCGGCCCGCACGACGAACTTCGGCGTCTGCGCCTTGCGCGTCGAGACCGGGACAGCCTTACGCTGGGGGGCTTTCGCCGTTTTCGGCGTTTTCGGCGCCACGGCCGGTTTGGGCGCGACGGCGGGCTTGTGCACCGGCGCGGGCGTGACCTGCTTGGCCGCGGCCGGGGCGGGCTCCGCAGCCTTCGCCTGCAGCGGCGCGGGCGCGGCAGGCTCGGCGGGCTTCGCCTGCGCGGCGTCCTTGACGTCCGGCTGGCTGTCGAACAACGATCCGGCCGAAGCCGCCCCCAGCGCGGCCGTGGCCAGCCCCGCCACCCCATAGACGGCCGCCCGCCGCAGATTCGACTTGCTCTTCATCCCGTTCACCCCGCTCGTCTCCGGTTACGCGAGCAGCTTCCCGGTCCCCGATTCACTGGCGATTCATCGGTCCAGCCGGTAGCCCCGGCCGTGCACGGTGTGGATGATCCCTGGTTCCCGCAGTTTCACCCTGACCCTGCGCACCACGGCATCGACCACATTCGACATCGGATCGGCGTCGGCGTCCCAGCAGTGCTCGATCAGCTCAGCCCGCCCGACAGCCTGCCCCGCCCGGATCATCAGGTACTCCAGCACCGCGAACTCCTTGTCGCTCAAGGTGAGCAGCACGCCATCCCGCCGCACCTCCCTGCGCGCGGAGTCGAGCACGAGATCGTCCACTTTGAGCACCGACGGCCTGCCGTCAGCCGAGCGACGGCACAGCGCGAGCACCCGCGCGGTCATCTCGGCGACCGCGAACGGCTTGACCAGGTAATCGTCACCGCCGTGCTCGAAGCCGCTGATCCGGTCGGCGAGACTGTCGCGCGCGGTGAGGAAGAGAACCGGGACCGCCCAGCCCTCCTGACGACGCCGGTAGACATAGCCCGCCGAGTCACCGTCGGGCAGCATGCGGTCGAAGACCACGCAGTCGTAGGCCGCCTGGGTGAGCGCCGCGTCGGCTTCGGCCAGGTCACGGGCTTGCGTGAGGGCCAGGCCGGTCGCGGTCAGCTCGGCGGTGACGGCGATGCGGAGCTCGTCGTCGTCCTCGACCACCAGTACTTCTGCCATCGGGGATCAAGCGTAACCGCCTTCACCGCCCCTGGGATGGCAGGAAGCGGCCACGGGAACCCGAGGCAGCCGGCCGGTCCACGTGAACGCCACTTTCACAACGTTGAGCGTTGCGAAAGCGCCGTTCACGTTGTCGGGACCGGGGCAGTCTGTGCATAAATAACCGTAACGCTTCAACTTCGCCCACCGACCTATCTCGCGCAGCCCAGCAGAGAAAGGTGTCGATATGGAGATCGCCGAGCGCGCTCAGGCGCTGGCGTTGAAGATCCGTAAGCACAAAGCCGATATCGGCACCGAAGAAGCGACGAAGAACGCCTTCGTGATGCCGTTCATCAGCAACGTTCTGGGCTACGACGTCTTCAATCCCGCCGAGGTCATCCCCGAGTTCACCGCGGACGTCGGTACGAAAAAAGGTGAGAAGATCGACTACGCCATCGTGCACAACGGGCAGGTCGAAGTCCTGGTCGAAGCGAAAAAGATCAAGGACCCACTGCGCATCGAGCACGCGTCACAGCTCTTCCGCTACTTCGCCGTGACCAACGCGCGGATCGCGATCCTCACGAACGGCGAAACGTACCAGTTCTACACGGATCTGGACGCGCCGAACCGGATGGACGCCAAGCCTTTCCTGGTGCTGGACTTCTCTGACATCGATGAGACACTGTTGCCTGAACTGGCCAAACTCACCAAGGAGTCGTTCGACCTCGACTCGGTGATCAGCGCGGCCGGCGAACTGAAATACATCGGCCAGCTCAAACGTATCCTCGCGGCGCAGTTCAAACAGCCCGAAGACGAGTGGGTCCGCTTCCTGACGACGCGCGTGTACGAGGGGGCGTTCACTCAGCGCGTACGAGACCAGTTCGTTCCCTTGGTGGACAAGGCCGCTCGGCAGTTTCTGAACGAACAGGTCAACGATCGGCTGAAGAACGCGCTCGGCGGACCCGACTCATACGTCAGTGTGTCCAACGGACCTGCCGAGCCGACCGTACAAGTCAGCGCGGCCGCCGAGTCTCTCCCGGACAGCAAACCGCGCGACAGCAGCGGCGAGATCATCACGACAGAGGAAGAACTCGAAGGCTACCGCGTGGTCCGGGCGATCGTCTGTAGCGAGGTTTCTCCCGCACGGATCGTGGGGCGCGACACCAAGACTTACTACGGCGTGCTGCTCGACGACAACAACCGCAAACCGATCGCCCGCCTGTGGTTCAACCGCTCGAAGAAGTACCTCGGCGTGTTCGACGAGAACAAGGTCGAGACCCGTCTCTTGATCACGAACGTCGAGGACATCTACCAGCACGCGGATCATCTGCGGAAGACGGTGGCCCGGTACACTTCCGCCGCCCCGCAGCACGTTGGCCCGGATGCGATCGACGAACCCCGTCCAACTGAGGAAGAGAACTCGCCGGCTTGGCCGCAGTTGTCCGACGCGTGATCGGTCGCAAGAACCTGAGGCTTCGCGCGAGTTCAACCAGCTGACTGGGGGGGGGGGTGGGGGGGGCGGGGGCGGGGTGGGGGGGGGGGGGGGGGTGGGGGGG
>NZ_JBHWEB010000111.1:14662-31009 GCF_042734395.1 Amycolatopsis sp. NPDC059657
GCGGACTTTACTCCCCCCGTGGGGGGGGGTTTGGGGCCCCCCCCCCCCCCAAACCCCCCCCCCAGTCACGCCGAAACCTCAGCCGAGTTCCAGGGCCCCGGCCACGTAGCCGACGTTCATCCGCAGGATCTCGATCGCGAGCCCGTAGTCGATGAACTCCAGGGTGTCCCGAGCGCTGTGGATGTGGGTGTTCGCCCCGTCGGCTCCCTCGATCGTGAGCACCGCGGGCATGCCTTCGTCGATGAACGGGACATGGTCGCTGTTGAACGGGTGCAAGCTCGTCTGCACCGCCAGTGACGTGTAGGTCGCCGCGGCCTCGGCGAGGCCGTCGATGACGCCCTGCGACACGGTCGCGCCCTCGAGCAGTACCGAGGGCGGGGGTGAGTTCAGTGTGCCGATCATGTCCATGTTGACCACCGCGCTCACCCGCGTGCGCTCGTCCGGGGACAGCTGGGCGACATGCCGGAGGCTGCCGAACAACCCTTGCTCCTCGCCGCCGAACAGGATGAACCGCAGGTCGTGCCGGAACTGCACGCCGGTGAGCGCACGGGCGATCGCCAGCAGGCCCGCGCTGCCCGAGCCGTTGTCGTCGGCACCCGGCGCCGGGCCGCCCGCGAGGTTGATCGAGTCGAGGTGGGCCGTGACGACGACCAGCGAATGCGGTGCGCGGCTGTTACCCACGCGGTCGGCGATGACGTTACGAGTGCTCTTGCCGCCGAGCGGGACCGGTTCCGTGGTGACGGCATAGCCCGCGGCGGACAACTCCGCGGCCGCCCAGGTCGCCGCCGCGTCGAAGCCCGGACCGGTGGAATGCCTGCTGGTGAACGAAACCAGCTTCGTCAGGTCCGACTCGAACGAAGCCCGTGTCACTTTGTCCACACAAGCCTGTATCCAGGGCACCGGCGCACGTCCCGCGGCCATCGCCAAGCGTTCCAGCACGACCGTGTCCCACGGGACCGGCCGGACCGAATAGCAAGGCTCGTAAGGACTTCCGGGCTGCGGGATGTCCCCGGCCGCGATGAGATAGCGGCCGCTGTCCAACAGGATCGGCACCTCCGGGTGCTCCTCCTGGAACAACCGGCCGTTCTGGGTGACCAGCCTCAGGTTCGAGACGTCGGCCGGCGGACCGGCCGCGAGTACGGCGTCACCCATGCGGACCCAGCGGAAGCCGTCCGGGATCGCGTCCGGGGTCGTGCGGAAGATCGTGGTCTCGTCGACGAGCAGCGGGATCACGTCGGTCAGCTTGTCGATGTCGCCGCTGGCCTCGCCGGGGCCGCGGAAATGGACCGCGCGCATGCCCAGTGCCTTGGCCGCGCGGACGTGGCTCGCGTTCTCCGTCACGAAGAAAACGTCCGGCAACTCAAGCCCGACTTTCCCCGCCGCCGCAAGGAAAACGCGCTTGTCCGGCTTGAACATGCCGACATCCGTGGAGAGCGTGACCCGTTCCTCGAGCGGCTCGAAGAACGAGCGGATGTCGAGTTTGTCGAGGATCGCGTAGTAACGGTCGCGGATTTCCGGGATGTCCGCCGGGGTCGCGGGCATGTCGAAGTCCGACACGAGTGCGAGCTTGGCCGCCGGTAGCTCACTGATCGCGCGCAACGTCTCGAGCGCGCCGGGGAGCAGGATGTCGTTCTGCTCCAACGTGTTGCCCAGATCGAACAGTACGAGTTTCATGGTACATCGAAACTTTCGACCACGCCCGCGAGTGAGGTCGAGGACGAGGGCGGCGAAACCGCTGCCGTGCCCATGCCTCGCTTCGCGAAGCCTTGCCAGACCTCAGGAAGGTCCGCCGCGTTCAGTGCGGCCACGGCGGAGATGATGCCGTCGCGGGCCTGGGTGAACGTCGGGCGGGATGGGGTCAGTTTGAGGCCGCCGATGACGTATTCGAGCATGCGGCGCTCGGCCTCGGCGTGCCCGTGTTCCGCCACCAGGTTGACGAAGACCTCCCACAGCGTGGCGCACCAGACCTCGCCCGCGTTGTGGACCTCGTTGTTCGGGCCGCCGCCGTTGGGGTTGCTCAGCGGGCCAGACGGCAGCACGACGTTGGCGCTGATGTGCTTGAACGTCAACGGGTTCTTGCCGAGGTCGGCCGTGTACGGGTAGCGGCGGATCGAGAAGTAGTAGTTGTCCTTGAAAGTCGACGTGAGGTCGGTCCAGCCGCCGACCGCGAAGACGCCGTCCACGAAATTGTCGGTGGCCTGTGATGTCATACAGACGGCGAAGAAATCGCCCCAGCCCTCGCCCATCGCCCGGCCTTGCTGATTGGACAAGCCGGTGGCGTTGCCGACCAGCCGGTTGGTGACGTAATGCCCCATCTCGTGGAAGGTGATCAATGCGTCGAAATTGCTCGTCCGGCTCGGCAGCGGGCTGACACCGACGAACTCGTACATCTGCATGCGCGGGCTGGCGCCGTCCGCGGGGGTGGACATGTTCGCGTTGTCCGTGCCGCTGAAGTCGTGCCCCTCGGCCAAGATCGGGTCGCCGCCGGACCCGCCTCGGCCGAAGTTGTCCTGCTGCGCGTTGCCTGCCGCCTCGTCGAAGCCCGCTTCGTACCAGCGATCGTGCAGCCAGTTCACGTGCACGAACATGCCGACCAGGCTCGACTGCAGGTTGTTCGGGTCACTCGCGGCCTTGGCGTGGTCGTAGGTGTACTCGAAGCAGCCTGGCGCGCTCGCCTTGCCCACGACGTCACCCGCGCCGAAACCCTGCGGCGCGGCGAGGTCGGCGTAGGCGAAGCAGTTGTTGCCCTGGGTGGTCTTCGCGCCGTCCGGCAGCCACGGGTCGCCCTTGAGCAGGCCTTCGGTGTCGATCACGCGCTCGGGAATGGTCGGCGCCTGGAAGCCGTCGGGTGTTCCCGTCGGATGCGGGGTGCCCGGCGCCGGTCCGTCCTCGGGCCGGAGCAGTGTGTCGCCGGTGTTGAAGACCTTGTACCTGAAGGCCGAGTCGGCGCTGAGGTTCTTGCGGAACAACACGTCCGGGTCATCGACGGAGTCGATGACGTAGCTGAAAGCGGGGAAGCCCTTGATCCACAGTTCGAGGTAGTAGCCCGGTGACATCTGGCCGTCGCCGAGCGGGAAGAGCACCTCCTTGACGCGCACCGGCCGTTCGAAGGCGGGCCTGCTGTCGGGCTCGGGGACCGCGTAGAAGCGGTACTGGCCGTCCTCGTCGTCGCTGAGGCTGAACTCGGCGGGTTCGTAGTGCGTGCCGGTCAGGTCGAGCGCGGCTCGGGAGATCGCCTCTTCGGCGGAGGTCACCGGGCCTGCCGAGCGCTGCCCGCCCGCCTCCGTGGCGCCGGGGAAGAACTGGCCGGCGAGCGCGATCACCTGGTTGTCCCCGCCGATCGCGGCGGTGACCTCCGAGCTGAACACCTCGACGCCCTCGACCCGCTGGACGAGTTGCACCGTGGGCAGCCCGCGCCCGCTGACCGACACCACCTCGACCCCGGCGGCGTCCGAAGGCGACAGCTCCCACAGGTCGCCTCGCTCGCGCACGAAGTTCGCGGCGGCCTCCTCCGGCGACGCCGCGCCGAGGCTCGTCAGCCTGCCTGCCGGGCGATCGACGGCGATGCGGTTCGGCAGGCCGGTGGCTTCGTCGTAGTCGACAAGCAGGCCTGGCACCTCGGCCGACAGGCGGCCGTGGCCTTCGGTGCGCGACGGCGCCGAGAGCGGCGTGCCGCGGGCAGCCCGCGCGCCCGAGTCGTACAGCGCGTTGAAATCTTCCGGGATCTGACTCTGACCGGCCATTTATTGCCCCTCACGCAAAGCGATTTCGCGTCCGTCTTCGAGTGTGCTTCTAAAAGAGAGACCCAGCGCGCGATAAATACACAGTGGAGACCAACCCGTGACACTAAGGCCGTGTCCGGTGAATCTCGCTCGCGGTCTTCGCGCCCAGGCGACCCCTGACGCCCGCGGGCGATTCACCCGAGTACAACCCGGTACGAGGGCGAATCGCCCGCACCGCCAGGAACCACCTGGATCACGAAGCCCATCGAGCAGATTCACCGGACACGGCCTTCGGCCAAGATGGACCCATGACCGTTTCAACGCACCCGTTCGAAGCGCCCGCCCACGAAGCGCACTGGGTGGCGGCCGCCAGGGAATTGGCCACCGGTTTCGCCGCGACCGCGGCGGAATTCGACGAGACCGCCGAGATCCCGCTCGCCAACCTGCGCGCGCTGCACGCCAGCGGGCTCGACGCCGCGACCTTGCCCGAAGAGCACGGCGGCCAGGACTTGAGCTACCGCACCTTTGGCGCGGTGCTGCGCCTGCTGAGCGCGGCCTGCCCGTCGACCGCCTGCATTTGGCTGATGCACATCGGCGCGGCGGGCGGGCTCGTGCAGATGTCCACTCCCGAGGTCGCTGGCTTTTACGCCGGGGAGCTCAAAGCGGGCAAGCGCTTCGCCAACGCGTTGTCCGAACCGGCTTGCGGGAATCTGTTCCTGCTGCCGCAGCAGATCGCCGAACCGGCCGAAGGCGGTTTCCGGCTCACCGGCGCCAAGCGTTTCGTGAGCGGCTGTGAAATAGCTGATCATTTCCTCGTCAACGCGCTCGTCGACGGCACACCGGCATTCTTCGGCCACGCGCCGGACGACACGATGACCTACGTGCCGATCTGGGACACCATGGGCCTGCGCGCGAGCCGCAGCCAGCTCGTCACCTTCGACGGCACGCTGCTGCGCGCCGATCGCCGCTGCCTCCCGTCGACCGGACCGCGGCCGAATCACATCGCCGCCGGGCTCGCGTATCTGTCGCTCGGTATCGCCGACGCCGCGCTCGCCGCGCTGACCGAGCACGCCCGCTCACGCACGATCCCGACCACCGGGCAGCCGCTCTCGGACATGCAGTGGCTGGAGTTCGAGGCGGCCGACGCGGCGCTCCGGCTCGAATCCGCCGCGATGTACGCGGGTCACACGATGTGGCTGGCCGACCAGAACTCACCCGGCTTCATCGGCGCCACCGTGCGCGCCAAGCCGCTCGCCAACGAGGCCGCGCGAGACATCGCGCAGCTCGGTGTGCGGGTCGGCGGCGGTTCCGGGTACCTGCGCACTTCGCCGATCCAGCGCATCTTCCGTGACGCGCAGGCGGGCGGCCTGATGGCCTACTCGGTCGAGGTCTGCAAGGCACACCTCGGGAAGGAAACGTTGACAGCTCAGGCGAACGGGTGATCTGATCAGCACAGTTTCCGCCGCCGAAGAGAGAACACCGTGCTGGAGGAGACTGTGCTGAACCGCCGGGCTTTGCTGACCTCGATGGCCGCCGCGGCCGCACTCCCGCTGACCGGCGCGCCCGCGCTCGCGGCGCCCACCTGGCAGCAGCGCTGGAGCCCGCTCCCTGGCAAGGACGGCCTCAACGCCTTCGAGGGTGTCGAGGACGACCGCGCGGGCTCACATCCCGGCGTCAAGCACATCTACCCGGTGCGCGACACGTTCCGCTTCGACATGCACAAGCGCGACCGCGACACGGCGACGGACCGCCAGCGCAACGAGGTGCGCGGGATGCGCACGGCCGGCGAGGCCTTGTCGATGGGCAACGGCGAGACGTGGCGCATCGCGTACTCGATGTTCATCCCGTCCACGCTCAAGGCGACGAGCAGCTTCACGCACATCATGCAGACCAAGATGCCGGGCCTCGGCTCGGCGCCGATCACCACGATGTCCTTGCGCCGCACCGGAACCCTCGCGGAGATCGAGTTCAGGGTGAGCGAGGGCAACGTCCTCGTCGGGCACACCCCGCTCGCCCCGCTGCAGGACAAGTGGATCGACACCGAGGTCGAGCTGGGTATCGGCGACGGCTCGGCCGGCTACGTCGGGTGGACGATCCGCAGCGGCGGGCAGACCGTGCTGGCCGAGCGGAAGTCCGGAGTGGACACTTGGCTGGGCGACCGGGTCCGCCCCAAGTGGGGCATCTACCGGTCGCTCAGCGACTCCGCGCAACTCCAGGACTGCTACCTGCTCCTGCGGGATCTCAAGGCCTGGCAGCGAATCTGACGAAGACGTCCGGCATGTCGTTGGTGTCGCACTGCGCCAGGTTCGAGGCGTAGGAACCGAAGACGACCGTCCGGCCGTCGGCGCTGAGCGACGGGGCGAGCGAGAAACTGTCGCCCCGTACGGTCGGGCTGGTCGTCTTGCCGGTGACCAGGTTCTTCACGAAGACGTCGTCGACCTTGTTGGTGTCATGGGGAACCAGGTTCGACGAGAT
This sequence comes from Amycolatopsis sp. NPDC059657, assembly GCF_042734395.1. Taxonomy (NCBI): domain Bacteria; kingdom Bacillati; phylum Actinomycetota; class Actinomycetes; order Pseudonocardiales; family Pseudonocardiaceae; genus Amycolatopsis; species Amycolatopsis sp. NPDC059657. The sequence continues at coordinate 20,860 of NZ_JBHWEB010000111.1, forward strand.
CGAGCTGAACGCGATCGTGCGGCCGTCCGCACTGATCACCGGACCGAGCGGCGACGCCTCCGCGAGCGTGCCGTCGGAGGAGGTGTTGACGCGCGAGATCGCGCCGGTGACGAGGTCCTTGACGAACACGTCCGGTGTGTCCTCGGTGTCGTTCGGCACCAGATTGTCGCCCCAGGCGACGAAAGCGACCTTGCGGCCGTCTGCGGTGATCGACGGCATGAGCGTGTACGACTTGCCCTGCGTGCCGTCGGCCGCGGTGTTCGCCCTGACGATCCCGCCGGTGCGCCGGTCCTTGACGAACATGTCCACGCTCGCGTTGGTGTCGCCGGGCACCAGGTTGGTCGCGGCCGACGGGAACACCACGTACCGCCCGTCCGCGCTCATGGCGATGCCGTGTGAGACCAGCTTGTCGCCCTGCGTCCCGTCCGCGCCCACGCTGACACGCTCGATCGCTTGCGTGACAAGGTCTTTCACGAACACGTCCGCGACGCCGTTCGTGTCGCCCGGCACCAGGTTCGAGGCGTCCGAACGGAACGCGACGAACCGGCCGTCCGCGCTCAGCGCCGGCGATCCGTACGACGTGGCGTTGCCGCCCTTGCTGACCGAGACCACGGTCCCCCGGCGTCTGTCCTTGACGAACACATCGTCGACGCCGTTGGTGTCGCCGGGCACCAGATTCGCGGCACCGGAAAGGAAAGCGACGTAGCGGCCATCGGCGCTGAGCGCGGGCGGGTCGTAGGACGGGCCGTCGCCGTCGGTCAGCCGGTCGACCGACCCGGTCCAGAGATCCTTGACGAAGACATCGGAAACCCCGTTGCGGTCTCCTCTGACCAAAGTGGACGCTTCCGACGGGAAGGCCACGTACCGGCCATCGGCACTGATCACCGGTGTCCACGACGCGGCGTCACCGTGGGTACCCCACTGCGATCTGCTGACCAGGTCCACACCGGGACTCGCCGAGGCGGGTGTTCCGGCGACCGCGGCAAGACCGACGACACCGATGACGAGGATTTTCCTGCCGACCACGAAAACTCCCTGAGTTTGGTACGGGGCGGCGGAGCCGTGAGCATAGCGGACTTGCGCTGGAGCGCGCTCCAGGTCGTAGCGTCGTTGCCATGACCACCGCACAGCACAAGATCGGCTCCGGCTTCACCGACACCAGCACCGCGACCGAAGTCCTCAACGGCATCGACCTGACCGGCAAGCTCGCGCTCGTCACCGGCGGCTACTCCGGCATCGGCCTCGAAACCACCAGGGCGCTGGCCGCCGCGGGCGCGTTCGTCGTGGCGCCCGCCCGCCGCCGCGCGGTCGCCGAGGAAGCGCTGGCCGGTATCGGCAACGTGGAGATCGACGAACTCGACCTCGGCGACCAGGACAGCATCCGCGCCTTCGCGGACCGTTTTCTCGCCACCGGCAGGCAGCTCGACCTGGTCATCACCAGCGCGGGCGTGATGGCGAGCCCCGAGCTGCGCGTCGGCCCCGGCTGGGAGGCCCAGTTCGGCATCAACCACCTCGGCCACTTCGCGCTGGTCAACCGGCTCTGGCCGGCCCTCGCGGACGGCGCGCGGGTGGTCTCGGTCTCCTCGCGCGGCCACCACTTCTCCCCCATCCGCTGGGACGACGTCGAGTTCCGGACCGGCTACGACAAGTGGCAGGCCTACGGCCAGTCCAAGACGGCCAACATCCTGTTCGCCGTGCAACTCGACAAGTTCGGCCGCGAGCGGGACATCCGCGCGTTCTCGCTGCACCCCGGCCGGATCCGCACGAACCTCATCCGCCATCTCGAGCTGCGGGAGATGGTCGACGCCGGGTTCATGGACGCCGAGGGCAACATGATCGGCGACGCCAAGACGCCGGAACAGGGCGCCGCGACCCAGGTCTGGGCAGCGACCTCGCCCTTGCTCGACGGCATGGGCGGGCTCTACCTCCAAGACTGCGACGTATCCGAGCCCGCCCCCGCCGACGGCACCATCGCCGGCGTCCGCGACTACGCGCTCGACCCCACCGAGGCCGCGCGCCTGTGGGTGCTGTCCGCGGACCTCACCGGAGTGAACGCCTTCGCCTGAAGTATCTCCTCGCTGCCGGCGCTGGTCACCCGCGGCTAAACCCGGTGACCGTGGTTGCCGAACGTCAGTCCGCTCCACTGATGGGTGCCGGAGAAGATGTCGCGTTCCCAGGTGTGCGCGTACAGCTGGTACGGCCGCAGGTCACCCGCCGAGTAGGCGATCTTGATCGGCAGGATGTGCGGGTGGGCGCCGTCGACCGCGCCGCTGACCGCGAGCGTGCGGCCGTCCTGGTGCACATAGCCGGCCTGGAACGGCTGCACGGACGTGATCCGGAGCCTGCCGTGCCAGCCGTCGCTGTTCATGTCCCACTGGCCGATCCAGTCGGCCGCCGACCAGCCCGAGGTCGGGCGGCCAGGCAACCCGGCGCGGCTGAGCACCGTGCCGAACGGGGTGCCGTTCCACGAATGCGAACCGGCCGCGAACGCCTTTTCCCAGCTGTAGAGGCAAACCCGGTGTTCCTGGCCGGCCTTCGAGCCCGGTTGCACGCGACCGGTGCCGTCCGCCACCCAGAAGCGCAGGATCTGGCCGTTCTGCTCGGTGAAGCCGTTGACGTCGTAGCGCTTGCCGTCGCGGTAGTAATTGCCCAGCTTGGTCGGCTGCCCGGCGCCGGAGCGGAAGTCGGTGGTGCGCCGGATGACCAGCTCGCCGTGCCAGCCGTCGTGGTCCATCTGCCAGCGTCCCAGCCACGCCGCGTCCCACTGGGGCGGGGCGTTGACGTCCGCGACGTCCTGGACGAAGCGGCCGCCGAGGATCGGCCAGTTCTGGTCGTTGTACGGGACGGTGATGAACTTGTTCTCGCCCCACGAGTTCTTGACCAGGTATTCCCGCTTGATCCGGTCGAAGCCGACGATCAGGACGCAGTGTCCCGGCACATCGGCGACCAGCTCGTAGCCGCCCGCGATCACCGCCTCGATGTCGGCAGGCGACGGGTTCCACGGCACCGCGCCGAACCGGGTGACGCGGTACTTCGCGTTTTCCCGCGCGGTGGTGGGGATGTTGGCCGTCAGGAACTCGAACGCGTCGAGCTGTTCCTGGCTGGAGTTCCAGTCGAGGTTCCCGCACGCCGGGGTGGCCGTCTTGAGCTGGTCCATCCGCCACCCGTCGAGGTAGGGCGCGTACGACTCGGCGGGGATCGCGGCCCTGGCGATGTGGTCGATGATGTCGGAGCTGCCCTGGAATCCCCAGTAGGAGCTGTTGTTCTCGTGGGGGGTCGTCGAGCTCACGTAGTCGCCGTACAGTTCGAAGACCTTGTTCATGTGGTACGTGTACTGCTCGGAAAGGTCCAGCTCGACGCCGTATTTGCGCTTGTAGGCCGCTTCGACGGCCGCGACGCCCGCGAACGCGTAGCAGGTGCCGCGGGACCCCTGGTTCTTGAAGCCGGTCTGGTACTGCGCGAGCGAAACGACGTCGCCGGCGAGCCGGCGCTCCGGCGCGAACACGAGCCCGTTGCGCTCCGCGGTCTCACTCGCCAGCTTGACGGCCCGCCGGTGCGCGGCGAGATCGGGGTTCGCGAGCGCCATGGCGGGATCGATCAGCCCGGTCACGGCCGCTCCGGCGAACACCGCGCCACCGGCACCCAGCCGCAGCGCGCTTCGACGGTTCAAAGACTTGTCAGTCACCGCTCAGTCCTCCCCTGGTTGCGATCAGCTCGCATCAGGCTGGCGCGGCGGCAGACCCAGGCGCCAGGGACCGGAGCCGGGAAAACCCGGGAAACATTCCCGGGTCAGCTGCGGAAGGTGCGGCGGTAGGTGTCCGGCGGCACGCCGACCGTGCGATGGAAGTGACGGCGCAAGGTGGTCGCGGTGCCCATGCCCGCCGCCTCCGCGATGGCGTCGACGCTCTCGTCGGTGGTCTCCAGCAGCTCCTGGGCGCGGCGGATCCGCTGGGTGAGCAGCCATTGCAGCGGGGTGGTCCCGGTCGCCGAGCGAAAGTGGCGGCCGAGGTTGCGTGAGCTCATGTTCGCCTGGCGGGCCAGGTCTTCGACGGTGAGGGGCTGATCGAGCCGTTCGGCCACCCAGGGGAAGAGGACACCGAGCGGCCGGTCGTCCTGCGGCGGCATCGGGGTGGAGACGAACTGGGCCTGCCCGCCCGCGCGGTGCGGCGGCACGACCATGCGGCGGGCGACGACGTTGGCGATCGCCGAGCCGTGGTCGGTGCGGACCAGGTGCAGGCAGAGGTCCATCGCGGCGGCCTTGCCCGCGGCGGTGAGGACGCTGCCGTTGTCGACGTACAGGACGTCCGGGTCGACCTCGACCTGCGGATATCGGGCGGCGAGCGCGTCGGTGTGCGCCCAGTGCGTGGTCGCGCGCAGCCCGTCGAGCAGTCCGGCCGCGGCCAGCACGAACGCGCCGGTGCAGAGCGAAACGATCCGCGCGCCCGCTTCGTGGGCCGCGCGCACCGCGTCGACCAGGTCGGCGGGCGGGTCGACGTCGACATCGGCCAGCGCGGGGACGATGACCGTCCCGGCACTCGGCAGGTGGTCGAGGCCGTGGTCTGGCTCGACCAGGAACCGGCCGACCCGGACGGCTTTCGCACCGCAGATGGCGAAGTCGTACCAGGGATCGGTGATGTGGGTCAGGTCCGAGCCGAACAGCTCCGTGGCCACGGCCAGCTCGAAATGCAGCATTCCGTCAGTGGCGGCGAGTGCGACGGTCCTCATGTCCGAAATTGTACGGGACGTGGCGTTCCGGACACTGGTGGCCGGTCGCCCGCACGGACAGGATTGTCCTCAATGGATCGTTCGAGCTGGGGAGTGAAGATGGAATCGGGTCAGCTGGTCACGGTGTTCGGCGCGTACGGGCACACCGGGCGGTTCGTGGTCGCGGAGCTGGTCGAGCGCGGATTCGTGCCGGTCCTCTCGGGTCGTGACGCGGGCAAACTGGAGTCGTTCGCGGCGGCTTACCCAGGGGCGGAGGTGCGGCAGGCGTCCATCGGCGACCCGGCCTCGCTCGACCGGGCGCTGGACGGCGCGGCGGCCGTGATCAACGCCGCCGGGCCGTTCGCCGACACGGCCGCGCCGGTGATCGAAGCGGCGCTGCGCGCGGGCATCCCGTACGTCGACGTGGCCGCCGAGATCGAAGCCAACGTCGACACGTTCGCGCGGTTCGCCGGCGCGGACACGGTGGTACTCCCGGCGATGGCGTTCTACGGCGGCCTGGGCGACCTGCTCGCGACCGCCGCGATGGGCGACTGGGCATCGGCCGACGAGGTGCACGTCGCGTACGGCCTGAGCAGCTGGCACCCGACGGCGGGCACGATCGCCGCGGGCAAGGTGTCACGGGAACGCCGGGGCGGCAAGCACGTCCGGTTCGCCAACGGGCGGCTGGAGTACACCGACGCCGGAGGATCGGCGCAGGAGTGGGAATTCCCCGAGCCCTTGGGCAAGCGGGACGTCATCGGCGAGTTCACGATGGCCGACGTCGTCACGATCCCGAGTCACCTGAAGGTGCCCGAGGTACGCACGTACATGGCGGCAGGGGCCGCGAAGGACCTGATGACTCCGGACAGCAAAGCGCCGGTGGCGGTCGATGATCTCGGACGATCTTCGCAGACCTTCCTGGTCGACGTGATCGTGCGCTCGGGCGGCGAGGAGCGCCGGATCGTGGCGCGCGGGCAGGACATCTACGCCGTCACCGCGCCACTCGCGGTCGAGGCAGTGCGCCGGATTCTCGCCGGGCAGAATCGGGTGAACGGGGTCGCTTCCGCCGGGGAATTGTTCGACGCGCCCGATTTCCTGCGCGCACTGGCCCCGCACATCACGGTCGACGCCGCCGTGTGACGGCTCCCGGTCCAGGGCTCGAACCTGGACGAACGGATCCAAAATCCGCCGTGCTGCCTATTACACCAACCGGGAATGGTGCGGTTCCGGGGATTCGAACCCCGACTGGACCGGCCCTCAACCGGATGCCTCTGCCAGTTGGGCTAGAACCGCGTGGTGTCACGCCAAAAAGAAAGCCGCCTGACCGGATTTCCGGCGGGCGGCTCTTTGGCTTGACGGAGAATCACGTCATGACAAGAGCCCACGTCGAAGCAGGTGACCAAGCTGCTCCTGTTGTGCCCGCATGACCTGCTCCTCACTCGACGTTGTGCGCTCATCATCGCCAGCCCCGCTCCGGGGCGTCAATTCCTTTTCGAGGGTCGTGAGTGTTGCGGGCGGTTATGGAGGGGAAGGGCAAATGTGGCGCGCTCCGGGCAGGCCGGCGGGGTCTTCGCTTCGGGAGGCTTGGACGGGCTGCGAGTGGTAACTCTGCCGCGTTGGACGCAGCAGGGGAACCCCTCGCCCACGATCTGGCCACGCGAGACCAGGGGTCGTGAGTGTTCAGACCGGTTAGAACCGGCCGTACCACTCACGACCCTCGGTATGTGCGAGCCGGATCGCAGGGCGCGAGAAACCCGCGAGCGACCACATGGCGTAACCAGGTTGATCTCGTTCCAACCGTCCGGTTTGTCACCGTCCTTTGTCGACAGACGGGACTGCGTCCGGCTACACCGCACCTCACCTGCGATAACGTGCCACAGAAAGTCGTTTGGCCCCAAAGTGATTAGCCAGTGCATTCGGGTTAGTTGACAGACAACGGTGGCGGAAAGTCACGATTTTACGGTTTCGGGGCTATCGTCGGACTTTGTGTTGATAGTCCGCGCCTGACGGGTGCGCTTCCACAAGCGGAACCAGCCACGCCTCCAAGCAAAGGAACTGGTGAATCACCATGCCGAAACCTGCGATCGTGCTGCTCAGCGGCGGCCTCGACTCGACGACCACGCTCGCCATCGCGAAGGACAAGGGCTTCGCGCCGTACGTGCTTAGTTTTCGTTATGGGCAAAGGCATTCCGTCGAGCTGGCCGCGGCTCACCGGGTGGCCGAACGGCAGGGAGTGGAACGGCACATCGTCGCCGACATCAATCTGCGGGTGTTTGGCGGCTCCGCGCTGACCGATGACATCGAGGTGCTCAAGGGCCGGACCGAGGAGGAAATGAACGAGGGCATCCCGAGCTCCTACGTCCCGGCACGCAACACGATCTTCCTCTCCTTCGCGCTCGCGTACGCCGAGGTCACCGGCGCGCGGGACATCTTCACCGGGGTCACGGCCGTGGACTACAGCGGATATCCCGACTGCCGTCCCGAGTATCTCGCCGCCTACGAAGCGATGGCCAACCTCGCGACCAAGTCCGCGGTCGAGGATGACAGCCCGATCAAGGTGCACGCGCCGCTGCTGCATCTGTCCAAAGCGGACATCATCCGCACCGGAACCCGGCTCGGCGTCGACTATTCGCTGACTTCGAGCTGTTACGACCCCGACGACGAAGGGCGCGCCTGCGGCCAGTGCGACACCTGTGTATTGCGGCTCAAGGGTTTCACCGAAGCCGGGGTTCCCGATCCGGTGCGCTACCAGGGTGTACCGGCATGACGTATCACGTCAAAGAGATTTTCTATACGCTGCAAGGAGAAGGCCGGCACGCTGGCCGCCCAGCGGTGTTCTGCCGGTTCTCGCGCTGCAACCTCTGGACCGGCCTCGAAAAGGACAGGCACCGCGCGATCTGCCAGTTCTGCGATACCGATTTCGTCGGCACGGACGGCGAGAACGGCGGCAAGTTCCGGACGCCGGAAGCGCTCGCCGAAGCCGTCGAAAACCTGTGGCCGACGAAGTCGCCCGAGCAACGGTTCGTCGTCTGCACCGGCGGCGAGCCGCTGCTGCAGCTCGACACGGCGGCCATCGATGCCTTGCACACCAAGGGTTTCGAGATCTCCGTCGAGACCAACGGCACGCAGGCGCCGCCGGACGGTATCGACTGGCTGTGCGTCAGCCCGAAACTGGGTTCGCGGCTCGTGGTCGAGCGCGGCAACGAGCTCAAACTCGTCTACCCGCAGGAAAACGGCGAGCCGGAGCGGTTCGAGCACCTGAAGTTCGACTCGTTCCGGCTCCAGCCGATGGACGGCCCCGACGCGGAGGCCAACACGCGCGCCGCGGTCCGCTACTGCCTGGAGCACCCGTTGTGGAACCTCTCGCTGCAAACGCACAAGTACCTCGGGATCGCGTGATGGGCACGCACACCGTGCTGGTCCGGCACAATTTCGAGACCGCGCACCGGCTGCCGCACCTGGCGGGCAAGTGCTTCAACCTGCACGGGCATTCGTGGTGGATGGAGGCGACGGTGTCCGCGCCGTCGCTGACCGGCGGGACCGTGGTCGAGTTCGGTGACCTCAAGCGCCGGGTGCGCGACTGGATCGACACCCACCTCGACCACGGCGCCATGCTCGGCGCGGCCGATCCGCTCGCCTGCCTGCTGCTCGACCACAAGAGCAAGGTGTTCCGGTTCGGTGCCGGGGATCCCGACCCCGCCGAGCGCTTCGCCGAAGACCTCGCCTACCCGACCGTCGAGGCCGTCGCCGAACTGCTGGCCAGGGTCGTCGGCGACGCGCTGGGCAGCCTCGACCACTCGCCAGGCGCGTTCGTTTCGCGGGTTTCGGTGCGCGAAACCCATGTCAACGCCGCCGAGTTCAAGGAGTTCCCATGACACTGACCATGCCGAACACCGCGCTCGGAGATCCGTGGCACGAGAACGCGCTGACCGAGGCGGCCGGGCACGCGCGCGCCATGTTCGAGGCGCTGGGCATCGACTGCGAGACCTCGTCGACCGCGCGGACCCCGCACCGGTTCGTCAAGGCGCTCGCGGAGCTGACCAGCGGGCTGCGGCAGGACCCCGCCCGGCATCTGCGGGTGCAGTTCCCTGCCGAGTCGGCCAGCCAGGGCATCATCGCGGCGGTCGACGTGCCGTTCGTGGCCGTGTGCGAGCACCACGTGCTGCCGTTTCTCGGCAGGGCCACGGTCGCATACCGGCCGTCGCCGGGCGGGCGGATCGTCGGGCTGTCCAAGCTCGCTCGCGTGCTGCAGGAGTACGCGGCGCGCCCGCAGGTGCAGGAACGGCTCGGCGAGCAGGTGGTCGAGGCGCTCACCGCCGAGCTCGCCTCGGACGGCGCGGCCTGCCTGATCCGGTCCGAGCACGCCTGCCTGACGCTGCGCGGCGCCGAGGCGCACGGCGCTGTCATGGTCACCACCCATCTGACCGGGGAGTTCACCACCGACCCCTGCCTGCGCGCCCAGGTGCTCGCGCTCGCACCCGCCCACGCCCGCCGCTGAGAGGAAACGACATGACCCTGTCCACCGTCTCCGGCCTCGACGCCGCCGCGGTGCGCGCGCACCCACTGTGCGGGCCCGCCGAGTTCATGCCGGTCCGCTACCGGGGCCCGCACAAACTGGGCCACCTCGGCTGGCTCGACTTCACCAGCAGGCTCGAACGCGGCGAGGAGACCTCGCTGGTCTGCTCGGCGACCGACGGCAACGAGCGGGTGCTCGACGTCGGCGGCGGCACCGGCGAGCTCACCAGGGCCGTGGCCGTCCAATTAGGACACTGCACGACCGTCGAGCCGCACACCGAGCGCGTCGCCGCGCTCAACGAGTACGCGGAAGCAGGCGGCACCGGCACGATCGAGATACTGCCGGGGCGCGCGGAGTCGCTCCCCTTCAGCGACGGGACGTTCGACGCCGTGATCGCGACCTGGATCCTGCCGTACGTCGACGACCTGGAGCGCTCGGTGCGGGAGATGGCGCGGGTGTGCGATCCACGGCATCCGGCCGCCAAGATCATGCTGATCGGCGGAGCGCCCGACAACGAGCTGGTGAGCATCCTGAACCAGGCCTGCGTGCCGATCGCGGGCGAGCCGCACGACCACCAGGGCCATCTGCTCGCGGTGGCGGCGGGCATCCTGGCCGGGCAGGGCTTCGGCGACTTCACGCTGTACCGGACCGAGGCCGCGCTGCAGTTCCCCGAGCCGGATCTCGAAGCCAGGGTCCACGCGGCGGCGGAGACGCTGGTCAACTTCTGGTTCGAAGGCCACCCCGCGGGCGCGGAGATGCGGCGCGCGGTCAAGCCGCTGATCCGGCGCCACTTCGAACGACGCCCGCACGCCATCGGCGACCAGGGCACGGTGCTGATAGCCCGCCCTCGCAGGCTGTAAAGGGGGTCGTGGGTGGTTGGGGGGGGGGGTGGCCGAGGCCGCCCACACCCCCCCCCAAAAAAAAAGGGGC
>NZ_JBHWEB010000112.1:0-30915 GCF_042734395.1 Amycolatopsis sp. NPDC059657
TATACACTGATACAAACGACCGCAACGCGCACGAGCCTTTACTTGGCGAAAACCGTTTCGTAGATGGTCTCCGACGGCGCCGCGCTGGTGGCGAGGCCGTTCGCCCAGAGGCGCTGCACGCGGGCGGCCTCGGTGGCGTTCGGGTTGGCGTTGTGGCACGAGGTGCCGGGGCCGCCACCGGACATCAGCTCGGAGCAGGGGCCCGAGTAGTGGTCGGGCAGGCCGAGCGCGTGACCGGTCTCGTGGGCCGCGATCCGGACGACGTCGTACTGCCTGGCCTGGGTGTAGTCGATGAAGATGGTGCCGCTGCCGTGACCGTTGGTCTGCGCGTAGGAGCCACGCGGGTCGTTGCCCTCGGTGTAGCGCAGGCTGGCGCCGGAGGTACGGGACCGGAGCTGCACGTTCGACACGGCGCGGTTCCAGTTGGCCGCGCCGGAGGCGATGGCGGACTGGAAGCTCGGGGCGCCGGAGGCGTTGTAGTACACGACCGTGGCGGTGGGCGCGGCCGAGGCCATGCCCGCGGTGAGCGGCAGGACGGCGGCCGCGAGCGCGACGGCGCCCATGACGAAGTTTCTGCGGGACACAGGGATTCTCCTTGCCAATGAAGGGGATTTCGGCGCGCGCTTGGCAGGAAATGTAAGGGCGTGACCCGGTCCGATACATCCGACTTTCGTACGGATATTGCCATCTGTTAATGAAACCCGTGACCCTTTAACAGTCATGAGCCCGTTCAGGCTAGCCACCATGGGTCCATCCAGGGGGTAAGGCGTTCCCCGGTACCGTGGACACCGTGCCTACTGTCGTGATCCTGGACTACGGTTCGGGCAACCTCCGCTCCGCCGAGCGCGCCGTCCAGCGCGTCGGCGCGGACGTCGAGGTGACCGCGGACCCGCAAGCCGCGCTCAACGCGGACGGTCTCGTCGTGCCCGGTGTCGGGGCCTTCGCCGCCTGCGCCGAGGGGCTGCATTCGGTGCAGGGCGAGCGGATCATCGGCAAGCGGCTCGCGGGCGGACGCCCGGTGCTGGGCATCTGTGTCGGCATGCAGATCCTCTTCGAACGCGGCGTCGAGCACGGTGTCGAGGCGGCCGGCGCCGGCGAGTGGCCCGGCACGGTCGACAGGCTGACCGCCGACGTACTCCCGCACATGGGCTGGAACACCGTCCGCGCGCCCGAGGACTCGCAGCTGTTCGCCGGGCTCGACCCGGAGGAGCGCTTCTACTTCGTGCACTCGTACGCCGCGCGCACCTGGGACCTGGAATCCGGGCTGGCGGGCCAGCAGCCCAAGGTCACCTGGGCACACCACGGCGAGGACTTCGTCGCGGCGGTCGAGAACGGTCCTTTGTGGGCGACCCAGTTCCACCCCGAGAAGTCGGGCGACGCGGGAGCCCGGCTGCTCAAGAACTGGCTCGACACCCTGTAATCGTCCCAGCGTCTGGACGACCTAGAGTAATGGTGTGACTTTCACGCTCCTTCCCGCCGTTGACGTGGCCGACGGCCAGGCCGTGCGCCTGGTCCAGGGCGAGGCCGGTACCGAGACCTCCTATGGCAGCCCGCTCGAGGCGGCGCTGCAGTGGCAGCGCGACGGCGCCGAGTGGATCCATCTGGTCGACCTCGACGCCGCGTTCGGCAAGGGCTCCAACCGCGAGTTGCTGGCCGAGGTCGTCGGCAAGCTCGACGTGCAGGTCGAGCTGTCCGGCGGCATCCGCGACGACGCCTCGCTGGAGGCCGCGCTGGCCACCGGCGCCCGGCGCGTGAACCTCGGCACCGCCGCGCTCGAGGACCCTGACTGGACCGCGAAGGTCATCAAGTCGCACGGCGACCGCGTCGCGATCGGCCTCGACGTGCGGATCACCGAGGCAGGGCATCGCCTCTCCGCGCGCGGCTGGACCTCCGACGGCGGCGACCTGTGGGAGACGCTGGAGCGGCTCGACCGCGACGGCGCCAGCCGCTACGTGGTCACCGACGTCAGCAAGGACGGCACCCTGCGCGGCCCGAACATCGACCTGCTGCGCGAGGTGGCCGCCCGTACCGACGCGCCGGTCATCGCCTCCGGCGGAGTGTCCAGTGTGGACGACCTGCGCGCGATGGCGGCGTTCACCCGCGACGGCATCGAGGGCTCCATCGTCGGAAAGGCCCTGTACGCGGGCGCTTTCACGCTTCCGGAAGCCCTCGCGGCTGTCGCCGAGTTCTAGTTCAGCCAGAGGATGACGGCCAGGCCTGCCGCCGGGAGCAGGCCTGCCAGCGTGCGGACGTGGTTCCAGCGCGTCCAGTTCGTCAGGTAGTTCTGCCACAGCGCGGCCGCCTCGGCGGACGCCGGGTCCTGCACCGCGGCGAGCGCGTTGTTCAGCGGCACGTGGTAGCCCATGGTCAGCAGGACGATCCCGGCCAGGTAGACCGCCGCGCACAGCAGCATCGGGATGGCGAACTTCTGGTCCCAGACCTGGAACGACCACACGATCAGCGCGACGCACAGCGCCGCGGTGCCGAACATCGCGGGCATGAAAGCCGATTTGACGATCCTGACGTTGATCGAGTTCATCGCGTTGATGCCCTGCTCGGCCGGGATGTCGCCGAACGACTGCATGATGAAGGTCGAGAAGGCGAAGAACACCCCGCCGACCAGACCGGCCCCGACAATGGTCAAGATCATGACAACGGAAAGTGACGTGCTCATTTTCTTCATGCCTCCCAGACGCCCCTAGCGGCGGCTTCGCGAGCGTAGTCGGTGAAATCGCGGGGTGCGCGACCCAACGCGCGCTGGACTCCGTCGGCGATGCTCGCGTTGCGGCCGTCGAGCACCTCGGTGAACAGATACTTGAGCAGCCCGAGCACATCGGCCGGGATTTCCGGGCCCGCGAACTCTTCGAAGGTGATCTGCTGAAAGCGGATATCGCGTCCGCTCGCCTTGGCGATTTCGGCGGTGGCCTCGGCGAAGGTCAGCAGCCGCGGCCCGGTCAGCTCGTACACCTCGCCGATGTGCTTGTCGTCGCCGAACGCGGCGACGGCGACATCGGCGATGTCATCGGCGTCGACGAATGGTTCGGGAGTGTCTCCTGCGGGAAGCGCGACGGTCCCGTCGACCACGGGCTCGAGCAGGTACCCCTCGCTGAAGTTCTGGTCGAACCAGCTCGCCCGCAGAATCGTCCAGTCGGCGCCGGACGCTCGCACGGCCCGCTCGCCGGCCTCCGCACCCTCTTCGCCGCGCCCGGACAGCAGCACGAGCCGCTTGGCGCCTTGGGAAACGGCGAGTTCCGCGAACGCGCCGACGGTCTCGGCGGCGCCCGGGATCGCGAGGTCGGGGAAGTAGGACAGGTAAGCGGCGTCCATGCCTTCGAGTGCGGCTTCCCAGGTCGAGCGGTCTTCCCAGTCGAAAGCCGGGCTGCCCTGCCGCGACCCGACGCGGGCGTTGGCGCCGAGTCGCCGAGCGATGCGGCTACCGGTCTTGCCGGTGCCTCCGGTGATCAAGGTGTTTGTCATGGGACTTAGTTAAGCTTCGTCGCGTGAGACTCTCCATAGCTCAGAATCGCAATTTCATACGCGAGCGTCTACGCTGACCGCCATGGACGCACTCGCTGGGCTCCTCGACGGCCCACGGGCCCAAGGCGCCTTCCTGCTCCGTTCGGTACTGAACCCGCCATGGTCGATGCGCATCCAGGACGAGGCGCCGCTGACCGTGGTCGCGGTGGTGCGGGGTTCCGCCTGGATCGACGACGTGCTGCTGTCCGCCGGCGACGTCGCGATCATGCGCGGCCCGGACCCGTACACGGTGGCCGACGACCCGTCGACTTCGCCGCAGGTGATCATCCACCCCGGCCAGCGCTGTGTGACCCCGGACGGCCAGGAGGTCGAGATGCGCGACCTCGGCACCCGCACCTGGGGCAACGACCTCGACGGCTCGACCACCCTGGTGACCGGCACGTATCAAATGCGCGGCGAAGTCAGCGCCCGCCTGCTGAGCGCGCTGCCTCCGCGCGTCGTCGTATCGGCCGAGGGACCGCTGATTCCTTTGCTGGCCGAGGAAATCGGCAAGGACCAGCCGGGGCAGGAGGCCGTTTTGGACCGCCTGCTGGATCTGCTGCTGATCGACACGTTGCGCCGGTGGTTCTCGCGGCCGGAAGCCGAGGCGCCCGCTTGGTACCGTGCGCACAGCGATCCGGTCGTCGGACCCGCGCTTCGCTTGCTGCACAACAACCCGGCGCATCCTTGGACGGTCGCGAACCTGGCTTCGGAGACCGGAATCTCACGCGCCGCGTTGGCTCGGCGGTTCACGGACCTCGTCGGGGAACCGCCGATGTCGTTCCTGACGGGGTGGCGGCTGGCGATGGCGGCGGACCTCTTGCGCGAGCCCGATGCGACGGTCGGTTCGGTCGCGCAACGCGTCGGGTATGGGAGCGCTTTCGCCTTGAGCACGGCGTTCAAACGCGAACGCGGTGTCAGCCCTCGCGAATACCGGCTTTCGCTCAGCGGCGGGTCGTGAGCGTGGGGTCGTGAGTGGTACGGCCGGTTCTAACCGGCGAAAACACTCACGACCTCTCGCTCGGCAGGCTCGCCCGGACCACGCGGGTGGACTCGGTTTGGGTGAGGGCCTCCCTCACCCAGCTGCCCTGGGGCACGCCACATTTCGCTTTCCCCACAATAGAACCGCCCGCAACGCTCACGACTCCCGATCGGCGGGGGCGGGGTGAGCAGGTTTTGCGGCGTTGGACGACGCAAACCTACTCACCAAGTTTCGCGCCGGGCCTGCCTTCGCGACAACGGTTTCTGGATGGCCGTTCTTGCGGTTCACCCGAGCTTGATGGCGACGCCGATGGTCCGGTCGCGAGGGCCGCGGAGCTTGCTGAAGAACATGGTCACCTGGCCGACGATGCCGTACTTCTTCGCGATCACCTTGCGGACGCGCTCGGTGCCCTCGTCGTCGAGCAGCCGTGCCTCGCCCGTGACGACCGCGCCGTGGGTCTGCTTGCCGCGCAGGTCGCAGGCCTGGAGTTCGACGCGGCCGCTGTTGCGGATGCGCTTGATCTTGCCTGCCTTGCGCTCGGACCACAGGACGATCTCGCCGTTGTCGCCCGCCGCCCAGAGCGGCGTCGAGACCGGGACGCCGGTCTTGCGGAACGTGGTGAGCATCAGGTACTTCTCAGCGGCCAGGCGCTCGAACTCGGATCCCATGGGAGCAACCTACTAGGGCGTCCGCCGGCGCAGCGTCGCCGCGCCGAGCACCAAAGCCGCCAGCGCGCAGCAGGCCACGACCAGCAGGTTCCGGAGCAACGTCGCGTCGACCGTCGCCGACGTGGTCACCCGGGTCAGCGCTTCGACCGCGTACGAAAGCGGCATCACGTTCGAGAGCCAGTTCAGCAGCCAGCCCATCTGGCCGCGCGGCATGAACAGGCCGCACAGCAGGATCTGCGGCAGCACGAACACCGGCATGAACTGGACCGCCTGGAACTCCGTGCGCGCGAACGCGCTCACGAACAGGCCCAGCGCCATGCCGAGCAGCGCGTCGAGCACGGCTATGAGCAGGAGTGTCCAAAGAGAACCGTTGATCTCCAAACCCAGCCAGGCCAACGAAATCCCGGTCGCGATCGCGACCTGCGCCACCGCGATCAGGCCGAACGCGAGCGCGTAGCCGAAGAGCAGGTCGAGCCTGCCGATCGGCAGCGTCATCAGCCGTTCGAGTGTTCCGGTGGTGCGCTCGCGCAGGGTGGTGATCGAGGTGATCAGGAACATGATCAGGAACGGGAACACCCCGAGCAGCGCGGGCGCGATATGGCTGAACAGCAACTCGTTGTTGAACACGAAACGCAGCAGCACCATCAGCAGTGACGGCACCAGCAGCAGCATCGCGACCGTGCGGTGGTCGTGCCTGAGCTGGGTGAGGATGCGGCGGGCGGTGGCGAGTACGAGTGCGGGGTTCATGACGGGGTCACCTCGGTTTCGCGGACGAGCCGCAGGAAGGCCTGCTCGAGGTCGGCGGCCTCGGTGCGCTCGCGCAGGTTCTGGGGTGTGTCGTCGGCGAGCAGCTTGCCGTCGCGCATGAGGAGGAGCCGGTCGCAGCGCGCGGCCTCGTCCATCACGTGGCTGGACACGAACAGCGTGACGCCCTTCTCGGCGAGTTCGCGGAACAGGCCCCATAGTTCGTCGCGCAGCACGGGATCGAGGCCGACGGTCGGCTCGTCGAGGACCAGCAGCTCCGGCTTGCCGAGCAGGGCGACAGCGAGGTTGGCGCGGCTGAGCTGGCCGCCCGAGAGCGTGCCGGTGAGCTCGCCCGCGTGGTCGGCGAGGCCGACCTCGGCGACCACTCTGTCCACATCGGACTTCGGCGCGCGCAGCACGTCGGCGAAATACCGCAGTGTCTCGGTCACCGTCAGGTCCGCGTAGATGGCCGGGCTCTGCGTGGCGTAGCCGATCAGCCTGCGCAGCGGCGGTGCGCCCGCCGGATGGCCGAGCACGGTCACCGAGCCGCTTTCCACGATCTGCACGCCGACGATCGCGCGCATGAGCGTGGTCTTGCCACAGCCACTCGGCCCGAGCAGGCCGGTGACCACCCCGCGCGGCACGTCGAAGCCCACCTCGTCGACGACCACGCGACCGCCGCGCCGGACCCGCAGTCCGGCGACCGAGATCGCAGAATTAGCCATGTGTTTAATTCTGCGCGCGATGAGTTGCGGAGTCAAGCAACCTCGGGCGGATCTGGGAGTCTTACGGACGTTGAATCCTGACCATCTGGAGGTATTTCGCGTGAGATCACGCCTGGGGGTCCTGTTCGGGGCGGTCGCCGCACTGGCAGGACTAGTCTCCGTGCCCGCGTACGCCGACGCCGCCGACGGCTACAGCGACATCCGCGTCGACATCGCGGCCACGCCGAAACTCGACTGGGCCGACTGCGACGGCGGTTTCCAGTGCGCCACCGCGTCCGTCCCGCTCGACTATGACCGGCCGTTCGGCCAGAAGATCGACCTCGCGCTCATCCGGCTGCGCGCCTCCGACCCGTCGAAGCGCATCGGCAGCCTATTCGTGAACTTCGGCGGCCCCGGAGCGTCCGGTGTGGACAGACTGCGCCAGCGCGCGGAACGCACCTGGATCTTCTCGCCGGAGCTCAAGGCCCGGTTCGACCTCGTCTCGTGGGACCCGCGCGGCATCGCGCGCAGCGCGGGTGTCCGGTGCTTCCCGACCGAGGCCGAACAGCAGGCCTTCTACGCCGCGCGCCCGGAAATGCCAGGCGATCCGAGCGGTGAAGCCGCCTTCTACGCCGACGCGAAGCAGCTCGCGGCGCACTGCCAGACGCAGGCAGGCGAGATCCTCAAGCACGCTTCGACCGCCAACACCGCGCGTGACCTCGAACTGCTGCGCCGCGCCGTCGGCGACCCGAAGCTGACCTATCACGGGATTTCGTACGGCACCCAGCTCGGCGCCATCTACGCGAACCTGTTCCCCGGCCGGATCCGCGCGATGGCGTTCGACGGTTCGATGGACTTCGTCGGCAACGTCTCCGGCCACGGCGACCAGGGCACCACGGTGCCGCTCGACAGCCGCCAGGACGTCCCGCGCGGTATCGCCGACACCTTCGAGTACTTCCTGCAGCAGTGCAAGCTCGCGGGCCCGAAATGCGCGTTCTCGGCCGGTGACCCGCGTGCGAAGTGGGAGGCGATCGTCGCGAAGGCCAAGCAGGGGCCGATCGTCGTCGACGGGACGTCGTACAGCTACTCCGCGATCGTGAACGCCGCGGGCGACCTGTCCATCCCGAGTGGCTACGCCGACACGGCCACGCTGCTTCAGAAGCTTTACGACGCTTCGAGCGCTCCGGCGGCGCGCTCGGCCGCTGTCGCGGGCGAGCCTTACCTGAACAATCGCGATGAGGCGTTCAACGCGATCCAGTGCGCGGACAGCGTGTTCCCGCGTGACCCCGCCGTCTACAGCGCCGCGGCCGTCACCGAGGACCAGCGCGTGCCGTACTTCGGCCGCATCGGCGTGTTCGACATGATGAGCTGCGCGTTCTGGCAGCCGACGGACGACGACCGCTACGTCGGCCCGTGGAACCGCAAGACCTCGGCGCCGATCCTGGTGCTCAACGCCCGCTTCGACCCGTCGACGCCGCTGCACGGCGCGTACGACGGCGCGAAGCAGCTCGCCCGCGCCCAGGTCAACGTGATCGAGGGTTCCGGCCACAGCACCATGTTCGCGATCAGTACCTGCGCCGAGAAGCTGAAGCGCGAGTACCTGTTCACCGGTGTCCTGCCGCCGGCGAGCGCCTCCTGCAAGGTGGACGCCCCGCCGTTCGGCTAGGCGAAACGGGATTCAGCGGGCTTTCTCCCCGGGATAAAGCCCGCTGAATCCCGGTCTAGGGGAGTTGCACGTGGTCGGCGATACGCAGCGCCATCGCCCGCGCGTCAGGTACCCCCGTCAGCCTCAGCCGGAGTACGTGCGCCCTGTCGGGCAGCCAGGTCAGCACCGAGGTCGTGGCCTGTTCGGTGAACTCGGCGACGCGGCCGTGCACCAGGATCTGCGAGGGCAGCTGCGCGATCCGCAGTGCGTTGTCCGACCACTCGCGCTCGTCCGTGCCGTAGATGGTCAGCTCGATCTCGGCCGCGCCGGACTGCCAGAGCCTGCTGTCCTCGCCGCCTGGCTGCTCGATGAAGCCTTCCGGGAGCCAGCCTGCCGCGACCTGCACCTGCTCCTGGGTGAGCGCTTTGATCCCCAGCGGCACCCCGGCGGCCACCACGACCACGGCCGCGGCGACCGCGACCAGACGGGCCACCGGCCGGGGCTTCGCACGCTGCGCGAGCCGCTCGCGGACATGGCCCGCGTCGGGTGCGCGCGAGGCGATCTGGTCGAGGCCGCTGCGGAGCAGTGCCTCGGTCTGCTCGTCGGTCAGTCGGCTCATCGCGGTGCTCCGGTGGGCTCTCGGGTGGTCTCGATGTCGCGCAAGGTCTGGAACGCCCGCGAGATCTGGCTGCGCACGGTCGACGTGCCGCAACCCAGCACCGCGGCGATCTCCTCGTCCGAGTAATTCTCGTAGAACCGGAGCACCACGGCCGCCCGCTGTTTGCGTGGCAGCGCGGCGAGCCGCTTGAACATCGCGTCGCGCTCGGTGTAGCCGATGCTCGGGTCGTCCAGCGGCGGGCTCAGCGCGTCGAGCAGCTCGGGGGTCGACGGCGTGACCGAGCGCACGGCACGCCGCCTGCGCCACGACAGGTACTCGTTGGTGACCATCCGGCGGACATAGGTGGGCGGATGCTCGATCCGCGCCCACCGCTGCTGGGCCCGCAGCAGCACGTCCTGGACGATGTCCTGCGCCAGGTGCGGATCGTCGGCGAGGACGGTCGCGTAGCGCAGGAGCCCGTCCAGCCGCTCGGCCACGAACTCCTCGAAAGGGGTCACGAACCTATGGACGCGCGAGCGGCCGGTTCTGCTGCGTCGAAGTGAGATTTATTTCCCCGGCACGTCCTGGAGCGCGACGAACGCGAACCCGGTGGTCGGCAGGTCGCCGACGGCGGGACGGCGCTCGCCGTCGTGCACCACGAGCAGGCCGCGCGGGAACCTCGGGCCGAGATAGGCGGTGCTGATGGTGGCGCCGTCGGAGTGCTCGACCGAGTCGGTGTGGCGGCCGGCGACGATCCGGAAGTCGACCGTGGTCCTTCCATAGCGGACGAACCGCGAGTCGCCCTGGCTCGAGGCGAGCAGCGTGCCGTGGTCGAGCGCGAGGCCTTCGGCGTCGGCGGTGAGCCAGTGGCCGCCGAACCAGGGGTCGGGCCCGTCGTCGACACAGGTCTCGGTCGCGGCGTCGTAGTGCTGGGGGAGGCCGAACGAGCGGACCTTGTCGATGAGGACCGGCTCGCCGAACCCGGCTTCACTGAGCGGGATCCGCCAGATGCCCACGTCTTCCTGCGCGGTGTAGACCACCCGGTTCGCGGAGTCGATCACGGTGCCTTCGAACTGCGGACCCTCGCCGGGCTCTTCGCACGGCGACCAGGATTTGCCGTCCGGCAGCGTGAACGTGGCCGGCATGTCGAGTTTGGTGATGGTCTCGGTGCCGACCTTGCCACCCGGCTTGTCGACAAGTCGCGAAAGTGCCAGCCGTGCCTCGTGGCGTTGCGTGGTGACGACCAGCCTGCCCATCCCGGCGGCGAGCCCGTACGCGGTGCGCTGACCGTCCACATCGGACTCGGTGGCGGAGAAAACCGGTGCTGCCGCCGGATCGGTGACATCGGTGAGCACGTTCGGCCCCGCCGAGATCCTGTACACCCGGATCCGGTCCCGCCC
The DNA here is from genome assembly GCF_042734395.1 of Amycolatopsis sp. NPDC059657. NCBI lineage: Bacteria > Bacillati > Actinomycetota > Actinomycetes > Pseudonocardiales > Pseudonocardiaceae > Amycolatopsis > Amycolatopsis sp. NPDC059657. The sequence continues at coordinate 10,258 of NZ_JBHWEB010000112.1, forward strand.
CCGATCGCTCACCACGGCGAGGTCCCCGATGACATCGACGTTGTTGAACCGTCCCGGCGCCCTGCCGGGACCCGGTTTCGGCGGCGCGGGCATGTGCGCGATCTGGCGCGCGGACAGGTCGAACGCGGCGAGCCCGCCCTCCTTGAGCGCGCCGAGCACGACACTCTGCTCAGGGTGTCGCGGGTTCACCCAGATCGCCGGGTCGTCGGCGTCGGCGTTGGCCGGATCGGCCGACCCGTCGTCGACGAAAGCGCGGGTCTGCAGCACCGGCGAAGGCTGGCAAGCGGCGTCGGCGGGCGTGGCGCCCAGCAGCAGGACGGCCACGGCGGGAATCGGGAGGAATCGTGCGATGCTCACCGGCCGGAACCTAGGCCCGCCGGATGACCAGAACATGAACGAGGCTCAACCATCCTTGTCCAGATAGTGCTGGAGGACCGGCGCGAGCAGCGTGACCAGCTCATCCGGTGTCGCGTCTGCCAGCGCGGGCACCCGCACGATGTACCGCAGCATCGCGACACCCATCATCTGCGCCGCGGCGGCGGCCACCCGGATACGCGGAATACCCCTGGCATCGGCGACCTTGGCGAGCACGGCCTGTTCCATGAACTGCCGCATCATCGCCGCAGCCTGCTCGCTGGTCGCGGCCGACCGCAGCATCGCCAGAAACGGCGCCCGCCCGTCCGGCGTCTCCCAGAAGCTCAGGAACATCCGGACCAGCCGTTCCCCGGTCTCCTCCACCGGCCCGTTCAGTATCAGCGGGACCACGACCTCCGGATCGACCGGGATGTTCATCGCCGCGACGAACAGCTTCTGCTTGCTCCCGAAGAAGTGGTGCAGCAACGCGGCGTTGACCCCGGCGTCCGCCGCGATCCCGCGCACGGTCGCCCCCGAGTATCCCTGCGCGCCGAATCGGTGCCTGGCGGCGTCGAGGATGCGCTCGCGGGTCTCCGTCTGCCCCGGTCGCCTGCCAGCCTGTGCCATGTCAGCGAGCTTAGGAGGTGGAGCGGAACCCCGCTCCACCTCCTAAGCGGTACGAAACGGCTCAGCCCTTGACGGCCTTGCCGAGCTTCTTGACGGTGAAGCCGGGGCTCGCCGCCTTGGCCGCTGCCGCCGGCGTGGAGCTGTAGAGGTACACGAAGTCGTCCGCGTCGCGGTAGACGAACGCGAGCGTCTTCGTGGCACCGGCCTGGACCAGCGCCAGCGTCGGGTCGGTCGCGGTGGCCACGAAGTGGTCCGGGTCGACCGAGACCCACGGCCGGTAGCCGCCGTCCGCGGTCTGGCCGGTGGACTGCACGTGGTTCTGGTCGTCACGGACGACGACCTCGATGCCGCCCGGCGTGAGGACCGCCGACGGCTGGCCGACGGCCTTCGCGCCGGAGAGCGCGGGCAGCGCGGTCCAGAGCTGCGGCCAGCTGTCGCCGGGCAGCTGCTTCTGCGTGTAGACGACGCCGTCCGCGCCGACCGCGTACGCCTGCATGGTGTGGTCGGCGTTCAGCACCGCGGTGGCGGCGCCCAGCGTGGCCGGTCCGCCCAGCGAAGCGGTCGGGGTCGAGCCACCGCAGCTGGAATCCGCCGTCGAGTAGTAGACGCCGTCACGGTTGCGGAGCAGTGCCTTCTTGGTGGCACCGTCGGTGAGGTACACCGGCGCCTCGGCGCCGAACGGCACCGTGCCGGTCTGCTGGCGGCGCCACGGGAGGAAACCGCCGTCGCCGGTCACCCGGCAGAGCAGTTTGCCGTCCGCGGCGTTGACCGCGAGCAGCGCGAGCGTGTTCGGCCCGGTGTTGCCGACGGTCGCCGGGCTGGAGAACCCGCCGCCCAGTTCGGCCGCGCCGAGCGGGGTGCCGTCCGGCTTGACGGTGGTGGCCCGCACCACGGAGTCACGGCCCTGGGTGATGACCTGGACGGTGCCGTTCGCCTCGGCGAGCGACGGGGTGCCGTTCACCGGGGGACCGTCGAGCGCGCGGAGCGTGATGTCGGCGCCGAGGTTCGGCTGCGAGCCGACCACCAGCGCCCCCGAAGCGTCCACATAGGAGTATTCGAGTGCTCCGGTCGCCGACTGCAGCAGCGCGGTCCGCGCGTGCGTGCGGACGGTGACCGGCGCGTTCGGCGGCGTGAAGTTCTTCTGCAGCTTGCAGGCGTTCGAGGTCGCGACGAGATCGGTGAAGTCGCTCCAGCCGCCGAAGCCGATGGTCGACGGCGAGTTCGCCGTCCAGCTGTTCGAGTCCTCCTGGTACCGGTACCAGCGAAGATCGCCGCCCCAGGTCGCGACATAGAGCACGTCGCCGCCCGCGGAGGTGATGCTCTTGTAGTCGTCCCAGCCGCCGTTGCCGACCCGGATCGTCTCCTGCAGCCAGCGCTGCGACGGCGCGTTGTAGCGGGCGCGGTCGAGGTTGCCGTCCGGCCTGCGGCCGAAGAGCACGCCGTCACCGGACGCGACGAGCAGGTCATACTGGCCCCAGAAGCTGCTGGAGTCGATGACCTTCTTGGTCCAGGTGTGGGTCGCGTCGTCGTAGCGGCGCCAGATGAGCACGCCGCCCGCGCCCGCCGAATAGATGTCGCCACGCTCGTCGACGGCTATCCGGTTGCGGTACTGCGGCTGGTCCCAGCCCGCCCAATCGTTGTCGAGCACCTCGCCGGAATTGTCACTCCAGCCATCGCCCGTCCAGATGTATCGGAGCAACTCACCATTGGGCCGGAAAGCCCAAATGACGCCATTCGGCCCAGCGATCACTCGGCTGAATTGCGCCCAGCCACCGTTCCCGATGACCGGGCTATCGCTTTCCAGCGCTTTGCCGGTTTCCGGATCCTGGTGCTCGATATAGCGGACATTGTCATCGACCGCGAACAGTGGCGCGGCCGCTGAGCAGCGCAAAGCCACCGCCGCGGCGGCAGGTGCAGTAGTGATGGCCAGCGGCGTGACCGCCAGCAACGCGGAAACCAGCGCAGCCCGAATGGGCGCACGTCTTCCTCGGAAATTCATGCGTTCAATACCCCATGGTGTAGAAATGTCGGCCGACAGACCGGACCCCCGGAAGAATGCCCACCCCAACTGGTGAACGGTAGCCTACCGAGTGCCACCGGGTCTGTGACCTGGATCACTCCAGTTTGCGGGGTAATGCGGCGAGTGCCGCGATCCAGTGGGACCGCGGCACTCGCTGCGTTACTTGTCGAGGGGGCGTCAGCCTCTCAGCAATGCGGAGACGTCGGTGGCGAAGTCCCACTCGGGACTTTCCCAGCCAGCGACCCGCGCATCGAACCCCGCGGCCGTCGCGTGCCAGGTGAAGATGCTCGCGCGATCGTTCGGGAACTTGTAGAGCACGGCCACGTCCGTCCGGCCGTCTCCGTCGAAGTCGCCCGCGGTCCACTTGCCCTGTGCGACGCCGATGTCGCCTGCGGGCATCTTCAGCCGTTCGACCTTGGGGTCGAGACCGGTGCCGTTCGAGTGCCAGGCGAGCAGGGACGTGTTCGCGCCTCCGCTGTCGTACGCGGCACCGATGTCGACCCGTCCGTCGGCGTTGAAGTCGCCTGTGAACCAGCTCGCGTGCGTGCGCTCAAGCTGGTTCTCCTCGCTGAGCCACTTCTGTTCGCGGGGACCGAGTCCGTCCGCCGTGCTGGTCCAGGCGAACAGGCCGGTGATCGCCTTGTCGTAGCCATAGGCGGCGGCGATGTCCGCGCGGCCGTCCGCGTTGAAGTCACCGGCGATGAAGACAGCCCTGCCCGCGTCGAATTCTCCGACGGCAGAAGCCCATTTCACTTCGGGACCGCTGAACCCGTCTGCTGTCGCGTACCACATGAACAGCTTCGACTCGGCGCCGTCGTAGCCGTACCCGGCGGCGACATCGGTCCGCCCGTCCCCGTTGAAGTCACCGGAAACGAACTGGGCTCGGTTGACGTCGAAGTTGTTTTCCCCGCTGTACCAGCGTTCCGCCGGGTCTGCGAAGCCGGTCGCGGTCGCGGTCCAGGTGAACAGCCTGGTCGAAAACTCGTCAGGGTATCCGCAGAACGCGGCGGCATCGGTGCGCCCATCGGCGTTGATGTCGGCGGCCAGCCAGCGGCAGTTGGCGCCCTTCCAGCCTTCGGTGCGCCACCGCGAGGTGAACTTCTCGAAGCCAGGTGCGTTCTGAATGGCCGGCCACAGCAGCAGGCCGGTGTCCTCCTCGTCGTAGTAGTAAGCCGCGGCGATGTCGTCACGGCCGTCCGCCGTGAAGTCACTGACCGGGACAGCCTTCGTGGTCGCCGTGGCGACCGCCGAAACGGGTCCGTCCTGACCGGCGGCGGTGACCGGGACGATTCGGTAGTACCAGGTTTGCTTCGGGCCGAGCGGGCCGTGTGTGTACTTCGGGGTGGTCGTGGTCTTGAGCAGCGTCGCCGGAGTGAGTGGGACGTCGGCGGTCGTGGTCCCGTAGACGCGGTAGCTGGCGTAGCTCTGCCCCGCGTTCGGCTTCCAAGTCAGGTTGATCCGGTGAGTTGTCGTGGCCGTCGCGGCGGGCGTCATCGGCTGCAGCGCGGTGATCTGCTGCTGGACCCAGGACTTGATGTCGTCGGTTCGGACCTCTGTGCTGCCCTGCCTGGCTTCGGAAACCGTCAGGCAACCGTGCTGCCAGGACGTCGAGCTGATCGCGACGAGTTCGGCTTGGCCGTTCACCTCGCGAAACGCCGGACCGCCTGCATCGCCCTTGCAAGTGTCACTGCCGTTCTCTCCGGTGGCGGCCACCGTGGTCGCGGTGGTGCTACTGACCGCGAACGAAGCGGTGTGAAGCTGGTTCGGCGCCCATACGGTGCTGGTGCGGCCGTAACCGGCGACGCGCAGGCTCTGCCCCGCGGCCGGAGTGGTTGTGCCCAGCGCGATCGGGGCTACATCAGTTATCGGAGCATCGAGACGTGCCAGCATGACGTCGCGGTCGGGCCGGCGGATCAGGGTCGTGCCATGCACGACGTGAGTGCCGACGGTGACCGCGACCGGCTTCGCCGGTGTCCCTCCCTGAGGGTTCTCAGGGAGGCAGCTGGCGGCCGTGATGATCCACGACGGGTCGATCAACGCACCGGAGCATGAGTGTGTTTCGGTCGAGATCTTGGCGGTGAACTGGTAGGAGCCGGCCGGTGCAGGCGTCGCGTTCGACAGCGCCTGTGCCGAGGGTGAGGCGGTCAATCCGGTGGTCACCAGTATGGCCAACACGGCCACGAATCTGGCCGGGTGTTCGCGTGACATGACATATCCCCCTATGGAATCGAGCAGAATTCGATTACGGCGCGACGTCGAGGCGCAGAAGAGTGGTGGGGGCGGTGCCGGTGCCCGTGCCGACCTGAGTGCTGCCGCTGGGGTCCACGTCAACAATGGTGCGCTGGCCGTTGTCGGTGGTGAGGTCGGCCTTTACTTTGTGCCCGGTTCCGGTGGTTCGGCCATCACCTTTTAGCTCGTAGACTCCGGGCAGTTTGAGGTTGAGGAATCCGCTGGTCGACGTGATTTTGAAGCAGACCTTGCCTGTGCCGCCCGCGCCGGCGGATTCATTGCTGCGTACAACCAACAGGCCGAAGTTGCCTTCCGGTGGGGTGGCGCAGTCGACGACCAGGATGTGCCCGTCACCCGAAATCACGGTCACCTTGTAGGTGGCGAGAACGCCGGCCGCGTCAGGGTAGGTGTAGTCCTCCACCACGGAAGGCTGGTCGTCGGCGGTGGCTTTGGCTGTTGTCAATGGCTGTTGCGCTGCTTGCGCCACCGACCACGCGCCGATCGAAATCGCGGCCGTGATCGTGACCAGAGCGGCCAGAACTCTGCGCTTTATATGCACTTAAATCCCCTCTGTCCGTTTAGCTCAGTCTTGCGCTGAGCCGTCCGAACTATCGTGCGTGTGAGGTGGATGTTTACAAGTATTCGATGTGACACATGTCATGTTCTAGGCCTGGTGTCTGGTAGTGTCAGAACGCTAGTGTTTATTCGTTGCACATTCGGGGATGTGTCAGCGTTGAGATTTGAGCGATTCTTGTCATGCGCGCCCTGCTTGGCGCCGCATGCCTATTGTTATGCGCAAAAATAAATGAGGGGGAATTTATGGGGAAAACCAGTCTAGGTTTCCGGCGGGCAATCACCTTCTCGGTGATCACGGCCATGGTGATCGGTTTGGTTTCTGCGCCGTCATCGTCCGCTGATCCAACCTCGGCGACGCCGACGCCCAGCCGGGAACAGGTGGTCAGCCTGTGGCACTTCGGTGGCCCGGCTGTCCGTGCCGCTGCTGAGCGCGCGCTGGCAGGGACTGATGCGGACCTTCGTGCTTTCGCAAGTACCGAGCTGCCACGCGCCAAAGCTCAGGACGACCGGACAGCTGTCACTCGGATGGTCGAGACGGCGGGTCCATCCGTGCGGCAAGCCGCTCAGCAGGCGTTGGATTCCACTGCCGAAGGGGCTCTGCTGACCTTCCTCAAAACGGGCTGGAAGGTCCCGGCAGGGCATGATCAGCGGATTCGGGTCAACCAGCTCATGGCCACGGGTGGCCCGGAACTTCGCAAGGCCGCGCAGCGGGCGCTCGATGCCGAAACGGTCGAAGCGCTTCAGGAGTTCCTGAAGACTGGATGGCAGTCGCCGTACAGCAACGACCAGCGGATTCGGGTCAACCAGGCAATGGCGTCGGGCGGGGCCGAGGTCCGCAAGCTGGCGCAGCGAGCTTTGGACGCGGAGACGCTGGAGGCGTACAGCCAGTTCCTGGATCACGATCAAGCGATTGCCGAGGCGCACGATCTCGAAACCGCGACCGTCTCGCAATTGGCTGGGACTGCACGGCAGGCCGGCGAACAAGCCGCCGTCGAGACTCAGGCTTCGAAAGAGGCGTCAGACCGGGCTGTCGCGGAGTCGCTTCTCGCTCAGCAGGCAGCTGAAGAGGCAGCGCGGGCGGCCGCGAACGCGCAGGGCAATGCCGGGTTGGCCGCCGAAGCCGCCTCGCGAGCCGCTGAGGCAGCGGACAACGCGGCGGCGGCTGCCAGAGAAGCTGTCGGTGCGGCGAACGCGGCTAGTTCCGCTGCCAGGGTCGCGGCGTCAGCGGCGACCAGGGCTGCTGCCGCGGCGACGATGACCGGCAAGGCGGCTTCCAGGGCATACTCGGCGGCGGCATCGGCCGCGACCGATGCCAACGGTGTTCATGCCGCACGCTTGGCCGCCACGGAATCGAAAGAGCAGGCGATCGCCGCTCATGTCGCCGCCCAGGCAGCTGACGCGGCGGCTAAAGCTGTGGAGAGTGCGAAAGTAGCCCTCACAGGTGCGAAGTCGGCCGGTGCTCATGCGAACGACGCGGCCAGAGCGGCAGCAGACGCAGCGAGGAACGCTGCCAAAGCGGGAGCCAACGCTGTCGCCGCTCAAAAAGCGGCTGCTTCAGCGCAGGCGAACGCGGATCGGGCCAACCGCGCTGCGGTGGCGGCGACGATCTTCGCCGACGTTGCCGCCGAAGCGGCTTACCAGGCGCGCGACGCCGCGAACCGAGCGGCAGCTGACGCGGAGGCGGCGGCGATTGCGGCCAATGCCGCCGCCGACCACGCCGGCCACTCTCAAGACGCCGCACGTGAGTCCACCGAGCATGCGAACGCGGCGACACACGCCGCCGAGGTAGCGAACGCTGCAGTCGAGCAGGCCAAGAAGGTCTACGATGCGGCCCGCGCCGCTGATGCTGAGCGGATCAAGGTCACTGCGGAGCAAAATGACGAAGTAGCGCGTTCCCTCATGGAGGCCGAAGGGCAGCAGACGGCGAAGGATCGCTGGACAGCCGCTCAGGAAGCGTTGCGCACGGCGGAGACGAACCGCCTGATCTCCGAAGCCGTCGCGACCGGTACGGCGCCCGCGGTCGCTGTTGCTGATGCGCGCAAGGTGGCGATGACACTTACCATGTCCGGTGGTTCGTGGACGAAAACTGCCGCATTCAACGCGCTCGAGGGCGCGGATCAGGTTGCGCTGGACTTTGTCCGTACCGGGATCGCGGTTGCCGCAGGCCAGGACGACCGGATCACACTGGCCAGTCTCGCGCTGTACGGCACCGAGGCTTTCCAGAAGGCCGCCAATGACGCACTGGCCGGCGACGACGCCGCAGTGCAGTCCTTTTTGAAGACCCAGGATTATCCCCGGCGTGAAACCGATGACCGGATCGCGGTGAACCAGATCCTGGCCGCGGCCAGGCAGTCCGGGGGCATCACGGTCCAGCAGGAGGCCCAGCGAGCGCTGGATGCCGAAACCGACCAAGCCTTGCGTCAGTTCCTCGACACGACGCAGTACACGGCCGCGGCGAATGACGATCGGATCAAGGTCAACCAGATTGTTTCCAGCGCCGGCAGCGGCCCGGAATTGAAGGCCGCCGCGCAGGTCGTCCTGGATGGCCCAGAGGGCACGCTGCATCAATTCCTGGTCGTCGGTCAGTTCCAGGCTGCCCAGCGTGACCAGGACAGCGCCGCGCACAACGCCGAGGTGGCGGGCTACCTTGCCCAAGCCGCGCAGTCGGCTGTTCTTGCTTCGCAGAATGCCAACGAAGCGCAGCGAGTGGCCGCCACCGCGCGTAACGCAGCGGAGGAAGCCGCCGGTTACGCGGAGCAGGCTCGTGTTGACGCGGGTAAGGCCGCTACCTATGCGCAGCAGGCGCACGCGTCGGCTGTCGAGGCCGAGAACTCGGCCACCCGGGCAGCGGCTTCGGCGGTGACCGCCCGTAACGCCGCCGAAGCCGCGAAGGTGTCGGCCACTCAAGCGACGCGCTCGGCCACCTGGGCGAAGGCGTCGGCGAGCCAAGCTGCTCGGTTCGCCTCCGACGCCTACAAGTCGGCTAGTCAGGCGTTCAAGTCGGCTCTTGCCGCGGGCAAGGACGCGGTGGCAGCGGGCATCGAGGCCGGCAAAGCGGTGAAGAACGCGTTGGGCAAGCTTGACACCGCCCTCAAGGACGAGCAGACACGTCAGCGATTGGCCTGTGCTCCTTATCAAATTGACAGGGAGTCTTTCCAGAACTGTTTGAACATGGTGACTGCGTCGGACTTCCAGCGGCAGTCATCGATGCTCGCCAACGGCGAGATGTGCCACAAGATCTGGAAGGAAGGCAGTCCGCAATTCAAGGCCTGCTTGTACGACTCGATGAATCCCAGCTTCAAGTTCGACCAGAACTGGCAGCTGATCGGGCAGGCGCTTGATGGCTTGACTCGTTCTGCTTATATGGGGCTTGTCGGTGAGCTCGGGCTGATCTGCGCCGCGTTTGAGCCATGCGGTCTGCTTGCGTTGGCCGCTCTTCCGGAAGGCACCGCGTTCACCTCGTGGATGGCACTTTCCGGGCTGGCCGCCGTGGACCTGATGGCAATGGCCAGGCTGGACGCCGCCCTCGAGGAATCGATGGTGGAACTTCAGCTTCAACAAGCCCGTATGGCGGAGTTCAGCGCGAACCTTGAACGGCTGTGCACGCCGGGCAACAGCTTCACCGGGGACACCAAGGTCCTGTTGGCCGACGGTGGCGCGAAGGCTATCAAGGATGTCCAGGCCGGCGATCTTGTCCTGGCCGCTGATCCGCGGCAGGGGCAGGTCTCGGCGGAGCGGGTGACTCAGCAGATCGTGGGCGAAGGGCCCAAGCACCTTGTGGCTGTGGGCGTCTCGACTCCTGCTGGACCGGCCGTTGTCGAAGCGACCGGCAACCACCCCTTCTGGGTGGAGGACATCCGAGCCTGGGTCAACGCCAAGGATTTGAAGGTTGGCCAGAAGCTCCGTGCGGACACGAACGCGCGACCGGTCGTCACTTCCGTCAATGCACACAATGAGACCCTCCGGGTTTTCAATCTGACCGTTGAGCGTCTGCACACCTTCTATGTTTTGGCTGGAGACGTGCCTGTCCTGGTGCACAACTGGGATTGCGAGATCGCGCTTGGGCAGCAGTCAGTTAATGGTTACCGGTTTGCTCTCGAAGATTTTGCGGAGGAGGTCAGCGCTTCTTACTTCCAGCAATGGGCCGACGATACCCAATGGTACGACCATGTGCTGGACTTTTTGGCTAACGATAAAGTTCGTATTCATTTCAATTTGGACGGTATCGATGATCCGATCGCGTATGCTAAGATGGGCGAGTTTGTTGACCCTGCTGGAACTGAGGGTCACTATACCAATTGGGAGCTGTGGGAGATCAGTCAGCGTCCAGATGTGTGGGATCGAGTGAAATTTTACCGCCTTGGCGAGGAGGTCGAGAATCCATTTGAGTGACGTGTTGAGGACTTTCGCTCGCTGGTCGAGCGATCGCAACTTTCATTTGTGGCGCTATACGTCGAGTCATTCGCAGGTGTTGCTACGCAGTTTTGACCGCGATACTGTGCCCGACATCATTCAGATCGTGTTCTCGTCTGTCGAGAGGGTTGAACTCAATCAATTCTATATGGGCGGTATTGCAATAGAGTCAGTCGTCAGTCACGGCGACTATCCAGGTGTTCGCCGTGGCTCGCCATTGCTGCAGCTTGAGATCACGAGTCCAGCCGGACCCGGTTTTGTGGCGCTCGCGGGCGGTGTGCGGATCACGAGATTGTCCAAGGCTGGCGAAGAACTAGAATTGCTGCACAGTTCGAAAACCGGGCCGAAGCAAGGCTGAGAATGACTCGGCGGTTATGCAGGGCTCACTCCGATCTGACGGAGTGAGCTCTGCATAACCCGGGGTGCGGCGACTTGGCAGGTGTTCGTGAGGAACGTATGGCAGGTGGCGCTTCGCTGAGCCGCGTTCAAGTGCCCGGACCTGCGTAAGTAGGCCCACTCGTCGCTCACCGCCACCCTCAACGGAGGCGCTGCGCGCCGCGGCTACTCTTCTGGCATGTCTGTAGCGGTCAGGGTGATCCCGTGTCTCGACGTCGACGCAGGTCGCGTGGTCAAGGGGGTCAACTTCGCCGACCTGCGTGACGCCGGCGACCCCGTCGAGCTGGCGCGTGCCTATGATGCCGAGGGCGCCGACGAGCTCACGTTCCTCGATGTCACGGCGTCCTCCGGCAACCGGGAGACCACGTTCGACGTGGTGCGCCGGACCGCCGAGCAGGTGTTCATCCCGCTCACGGTCGGCGGGGGCGTGCGGTCCACCGAGGACGTCAACCGGCTGCTGCGGACCGGTGCCGACAAGGTCAGCATCAACACCGCCGCCATTTCCCGGCCTGAGCTGCTCAAAGAGGCTTCGCGGCGGTTCGGGGCGCAGTGCATCGTGTTGTCCGTCGACGCTCGGCGTGGCGGGGAGACCGAGTCCGGGTTCGAGGTGACCACGCACGGCGGACGGCAGGGGACCGGGATCGACGCCGTCGAGTGGGCCGCGCGGGGTGAGGAGCTCGGGGTGGGCGAGATCCTGCTCAACTCCATGGACGCCGACGGGACCAAGAACGGGTTCGACATCGAGCTCATCGAGCTGGTGCGCAAGGCCGTGCGGGTGCCGGTGATCGCCAGTGGCGGTGCCGGTGCGCTCGAGCACTTCCTGCCCGCCGTCCGGAGCGGTGCGGACGCGGTGCTGGCGGCCAGTGTGTTCCACTTCGGACAGTTGAAGATCAGCGAGGTCAAGGCCACGCTCAGGGCGGGCGGGGTGGTTGTCCGATGAAGAACGCCATGATCGAGGTCAAGACCGTGGTCGGCCTGTTCCTCGGCATCGCGCTCGCGTGGACGCTGCTGATCACCTTCGAGGTGGTGTTCGTCGGCGCCAGGCCGCTGTCGTTCCTCGTGCCGGTCGCCAGCCTGATCCTCGGCGGGCTGGTGGTGGCCGGGATCGCGTTGCGGATGCCGTCCTCGCGGATCGCCGGGTTCGTGGTGGCGGGCCTGTTCGGGCTGCTGCACGCGCTTTTCCTGCTGGGCGCCGAACTCTGGTGGGTGAAGGTGTTCTCCGGCCTCGCGTTCGCCGGCTACATGTACGCCGCGGTGCTGCTCAACTCGATGCCGGTGCGCCGGTACGTCCTCGGGGCGAAGGCATGAGCCTCGACCCGGACCTCGCGGCCAGGCTCAAGCGCAACGCCGACGGCCTGATCTGCGCCGTCGTCGTCGAGCACAGCACGTCCGACGTGCTCATGGTCGCCTGGATGGACGACGAGGCGCTCGACCTGACATTGACCACCCGGCGTGCTACTTACTTCTCGCGAAGCCGTCAGAAACTGTGGGTCAAGGGCGAAACATCCGGTCACACCCAGTACGTCCGCGAAGTGCGGATCGACTGCGACGCCGATACCGTCCTCTTGCGCGTCGACCAGACCGGCCCGGCCTGTCACACCGGCGAGCACAGCTGTTTCGACTCCGATGAGCGCCTGCTCCTCGCCGAAGAGAAGTGAGACACCCCGTTGAACGTCGTGGCGAACATCCTGGTCGGCCTGGTCGTGCTGATCCACCTCTACATCGTCGTGCTCGAAATGTTCCTGTGGACCTCCAAGGGCCCGAAGGCGTTCGGCGTCACGCCTGAGTTCGCCAAGGAATCCGCCTCGCTGGCCGCGAACCAGGGTCTCTACAACGGTTTCCTCGCGCTGGCGCTGATCTGGGGCCTGATCGCGACCGGCTCGACCGGCTTCCAGTTCAAGCTGTACGGCCTGATCTGCGTGATCGTCGCGGGCATCTACGGCGCCATCACCGCGAGCAAGAAGATCCTCTTCGTGCAGGTCGTGCCCGGCACGCTGGCGCTGGTCGCGGTGCTGCTCGCCGGTTAGCGGGTAGGCAGTGCGAAGGCGGCCCACACCAGGCTTGGTGAAGACTCCCTTCATTGTGGCCACCCACGCTTGAGCGACCTGGTCGGTTGCCAGACTGTCGGCATCACGACAAATTCCCTGTTCCCGCAGGTCAGTAGCCTATTCTCGGCAGCGAGGAGACGAACCAGACGCTGTTCGCGAACTTTGGCACAGAAGGGGCGTACGCAATGACTCCCGGGAACTGGCTCAAGATGTGCCGCGCGAGCACGCACTACTGGATAGGTCGAAAACTCCGGGTCTTGGGGGCGGCGTCGGGGAAGCCGCGTGATATCGAGGACGCCGATCGCGCCGCCGAGCGCTGGTACCGGAAGGCGGCCGAAGCCGGACACGTGTGCGCCATGCAAAGCCTCGGGTATGTGTTGCTGCACCGCGGAGCTGTCGAGGAAGCCGAGACATGGACCCGGCGGGCCGTCAGCAAAGGCAACCCGGCGGCCATGAACCTCCTTGGCAAGATCCTGGCCGAACGGGACGACCACGAGGCCGCCGCAGTCTGGTTTAAGAGAGCGGCAGACCTCGAAGAACTCCACGCACCGTTCAACCTTGCAGTGTCTCTATACGAACAGCAACGCTATGCGGATGCCGAAACGTGGTGTCGCCGGGCCATACGGCAAGGTGACCCCGATGCTGAAGACCTGCTGGGCGCGATCCATCGGGGCATGAACCGCTGACGATTCAGCAGTCCAGATCGCCGGTGAGGTAGCGCTGCAGGTTCGGCGCGACCGCGCGGATCACCGTGTCGTGGTCCGCCGAAGCCAGAGGCTCGAACTTGGCGACGTAGCGGACGATGCCCATGCCGACCATCTGCGACGCGCACAGGGTGGCGCGCAGGTCCTGCTGGTCGACGTTGATCTTCGACGCGAGCAGTGTGAACACGTTGTTCATGAACAGGTCGCGCAATGCCTGGGCGGCCAGGTCGTGGCCTGCGATGCTGCGGATCAGCGCCGGGAACACGCCGCCGTCGGTGGCGTCCCAGACCGTCAGGAAGTTGCGGATGATGCGCTCGCCGAGGCCGTCGATGTCGCCGTCCAGGAAAGACGCGATGAGCTGGGTGGGGTCGAACGGCAGGTTCAGCACGGCCTGGGCGAACAGGTTCTCCTTGCCGCCGAACCAGTGGTTGACCATGGCCGCGTCGACGCCCGCCTTGGTGGCGATCGCGCGGACGGTCGCGCCCTCGTAGCCGTACTCGCCGAAGACCGCTCTGGCGGCGTCGAGCAGTGCCGTCTTGGTGTCTTGGCCTGCGGGACGGCGGCCTCGGCGTTTACTCTCGGGCGGGGAAGCGTTCACGTCAGACATCATGAACGCCCGCGCCGCAGAATTCAACAGTCAGTGAATTTATCCCCCGCCGTGGGGAGACCTGGCCGGTTTCGGCACAATGAGCTTCATGGTCACTGCCGCACACGCAGGTCTGGGGTCGGTCAGCCCGAGCCGCGATGAGTTCCGCGCCCTCGCCGAGGGCCGCCGTGTCATCCCGGTCGTGCGCCGTCTGCTCGCCGACGGTGAAACTCCCGTAAGCCTCTACCGCAAGCTCGCCGCGGATCGCCCCGGCACCTTCCTCTTCGAGTCCGCCGAGAACGGCGCCTCCTGGTCACGCTGGTCGTTCATCGGCGTGCGGAGCCCGGCGGCGCTGACCGTGCGTGACGGCAAACCGGTGTGGGTGGGGAACCCGCCGGTCGGCCTGCCGAGCGACGGCGACCCGATGAGTGTGCTGCGCGCGACCATCGAGGCACTGCACACCGAGCCGCTCACCGGCATGCCGCCGCTGACCGGCGGCATGGTCGGCTACATCGGCTACGACGCCGTGCGCTGGCTGGAGCGGCTGCCGGAGCTCGCGGCCAAGGACATCGAGATCCCCGAGCTCACCATGCTCTTCGCGACCGACCTCGCCGCCTTCGACCACCACGAGGGCACGGTCACGCTCATCGCGAACGCGGTCAACTGGGACGACTCCGCCGAGCGCGTCGACGCCGCGTACGACGACTGCGTCCGCCGCCTCGACGAGATGACGCGGCAGCTCGCCGTCGCCGCGCTGCCGACGTCCAATGTGTTCGATCGGCCGGCGCCCGAGTTCAAGCGCGCCCGCACCAAGGCGGACTTCGGCGCCGCGGTCGAGAAGGCCGTCGAGGCGATCCACGCCGGTGAAGCGTTTCAGATCGTCCCTTCGCAACGGTTCGAGATCGAGACCCAGGCCGACGCGCTCGACGTCTACCGCGTGCTGCGCACGTCCAACCCGAGCCCGTACATGTACCTGCTGCGGCTCGAGGGCTTCGACATCGTCGGGTCCAGCCCCGAATCGCTGGTCACCGTGCGGGACGGCCGCGCGACCACGCACCCGATCGCGGGCACGCGCTGGCGCGGGGTCGACCCCGAGGAGGACGCCCAGCTCGCCAAGGACCTGCTCGCCGACGAGAAAGAGCGCGCCGAGCACCTGATGCTGGTCGACCTCGGCCGCAACGACCTCGGCAAGGTCTGCAAGCCGGGTACCGTCCGCGTGGTCGACTTCTTCGAGGTCGAGCGCTACAGCCACGTCATGCACATCGTCTCGACGGTCACCGGCGAGCTGCGTGACGACAAGACGGCCTATGACGCCGTCGCCGCGTGTTTCCCGGCCGGGACGCTCTCCGGCGCCCCGAAGGTGCGCGCCATGCAGCTGATCGAGGAGCTGGAGCCGACCAGGCGCGCGCTGTACGGCGGCGTGGTCGGGTACCTCGACTTCGCGGGCGACGCGGACACCGCGATCGCCATCCGCACCGCGCTGATGAAGGACGGCACCGCCTACGTCCAGGCGGGCGGTGGCGTCGTCGCCGACTCGAACGCCGAGTACGAGGACAACGAATCGCTCAACAAGGCGAGGACGGTGCTGTCGGCGGTCGCCGCCGCGCAAACGCTTGCCGCGGCCGCCGAACTCGATCCGGCGGGTGACTCCAGCGTTGTCTAAACCACAGGGTCGTCCACTGTGGATCGTCACGGTGCTGCTGCTTCTCGGCGCGCTCGCGCTGTGGGGCGGCTCCCGCTTCACCTGGTTCGCGGAGTTCCGTGACGCGGGCGTGCGCGGGACGGTGCTCTACACCGAGAAGGGCGACCAGCGCGCGACCGTGCTCGTGCCGCTGGCGCTGCTCGCGCTCGCCGGTGTCGCGGGCATGGTCGCCACCGGCGGCTGGGCCAGGCGTGTGCTCGGCGTGCTGCTCGCGCTCGCCGGTGCCGCCGCAGCGTGGGCCGCGGTTAACGGTGTTTCCTTTCAGTTCGGGGCAGGTCTGCCCTCCGGCGCGATTCTCACCGGCCGGACTTTGGCTCTGCTCGGGGGAATTTTCGTGCTCGCGGGCGGGTTGCTGGGCATCAAGCACGCGAGTGCCATGCCGCGCATGGGGGCGAAGTACTCGGCACCGGCGAAGAAACGTTCTGCTCAAGATCCGGACACGGAGCTGTGGGATGCGTTATCAAAGGGCCAGGACCCGACGACAGACCACTGACGCCCTTGGTGCGTTCGGGCTAACGCGATGCCCCGGCCCAAGGGGCCTCACCAGCGCGGGTTAGCATCTTTTCAGCGGGAAGGGGAAGGTTTTTGTGAGCGAGACTGCGAAGGAACCTTTGAACACTGCGGTTGAGGCTGCCCGGTGAGCGTGCTCGAAGACATCATCGACGGCGTGCGCGCCGACCTCGCCGTGCGCGAGGCCGCATTGCCGTTCGACGAGCTGAAGCGGCGCACGGCCGACGCGAAGCCCGCCCGTGACGTCATGGCGGCGCTGAAGGAGTCGGGTATCGGCGTCATCGCCGAAGTCAAGCGCCGCAGCCCGTCGAAGGGCGATCTCGCGGAGATCGCCGATCCCGCCGCGCTGGCGCGTGACTACGCCGACGGCGGCGCCCGCGTGATCAGCGTGCTGACCGAACAGCGCCGCTTCGGCGGTTCGCTCGCCGACCTCGACGCCGTGCGCGCCGCGGTCGACATTCCCATCCTGCGCAAGGATTTCATCGTCAGCCCGTACCAGGTGCACGAGGCGCGCCTGCACGGTGCGGACATGGTGCTGCTGATCGTCGCGGCGCTCGAGCAGAACGCGCTCGTGTCACTGCTCGACAGGGTCGAGTCGCTCGGCATGACCGCGCTGGTCGAGATCCACAACGCCGAAGAGGCCGACCGCGCGCTCGAAGCCGGCGCCAGGGTCATCGGCGTCAACGCGCGCAACCTGCACACCCTCGAGGTCGACCGTGACGTGTTCGGGCGCCTCGCGCCCGGCCTGCCGATGGACGTCTTCAAGATCGCCGAATCGGGTGTCCGCGGACCTGGCGACCTGATGTCGTACGCCGGTCACGGCGCCGACGCCGTGCTGGTCGGCGAGGGGCTCGTCGCCTCCGGCGACCCGAAGGGCGCGCTCGTCAAGCTGGTCACCGCAGGTTCCCACCCGGCGTGCCCGAGGCCCTCCCGGTGACGGAACAGAAGCACAGCAAGCACGACCCGGACGAGAAGGGCCGTTTCGGCCCGTACGGTGGCCGGTACCTGCCGGAGGCCTTGATCGGCGCGATGGACGAGCTGTCGGCCGAGTACGACAAGGCCAGGCTGGACCCGGAGTTCACCGCCGAGTTCGCCCGGCTGCTCAAGGACTACGCGGGACGCCCGTCGCTGCTCACCGAAGCACCGCGCTTCGCCGAGCACGCGGGCGGCGCGCGCGTCTTCCTCAAGCGCGAGGACCTCAACCACACCGGGTCCCACAAGATCAACAACGTGCTGGGCCAGGCGCTGCTCACCAAGCGGATGGGCAAGAAGCGTGTCATCGCGGAGACCGGGGCAGGCCAGCACGGCGTGGCCACGGCGACCGCGTGCGCGCTGCTCGACCTCGACTGCGTCGTCTACATGGGCGAGGTCGACACCGAGCGCCAGGCACTCAACGTCGCGCGGATGAAGCTGCTGGGCGCCGAGGTGATCCCGGTCAAGACCGGGTCACGCACGCTCAAGGACGCGATCAACGAGGCGCTGCGCGACTGGGTGACCAACGTGGACACCACGCACTACCTGCTCGGTACGGCGGCCGGTGGCCACCCGTTCCCGGTGATGGTGCGCAACTTCCACAAGATCATCGGCGAAGAGGCCCGCGCGCAGATCCTGGAGCAGGCAGGCAGGCTGCCGGACGTCGTCGCGGCTTGCGTCGGCGGCGGCTCCAACGCGATCGGCATCTTCCACGGCTTCATCGACGACGCCGACGTCCGGCTCGTCGGCCTGGAGCCGGGCGGCCATGGCATCGAGTCGGGTGAGCACGGCGCGACGCTGACCGAGGGCACGCCGGGCATGCTGCACGGCGCGCGGTCCTACCTGCTGCAGGACGAGGACGGCCAGACCATCGAGGCGTACTCGATCTCGGCCGGGCTCGACTACCCTGGCGTCGGCCCGGAGCACTCGTGGCTCAAGGACACCGGACGCGCCGAGTACCGCTCGGTCACCGACGACGAGGCCATGCAGGCGATGAAGCTGCTGTCGCGGACAGAGGGCATCATCCCGGCCGTCGAGTCGTCGCACGCGCTGGCAGGCGCGCTGGTGCTGGGCCGCGAGCTCGGGCCGGACGGCCTGATCGTGGTCAACCTGTCCGGTCGCGGCGACAAGGACATGGACACCGCCGCCAAGTACTTCGGGTTGGTCTGATGAGCACGCTGGACGATCTGTTCAAGCAGACCCGCGCCGAGGGGCGCGGCGCGCTGATCGGCTACCTCCCCGCCGGTTTCCCGACCGTGGACGGCTCGAAGGACCTGCTCGCCGCGGTCATCGACGGCGGGGCCGACCTGGTCGAGGTCGGGGTCCCGTACTCCGACCCGGTGATGGACGGCCCGACCATCCAGCGTGCGGCCGAGACCGCGCTGGACGCCGGTTTCCGTCTCAAGCAGCTCTTCGAGGTCGTCGAGGCGGTGTCGTCGCGCGGCGGCAAGGCCGTCGTCATGACGTACTGGAACCCTGTCAACCGCTACGGCGTCGACGCGTTCGCGCGCGACCTCGCGTCGGCAGGCGGGCTGGGCCTGATCACACCGGACCTGGTGCCTGACATGGCCGACGACTGGCTGGTCGCTTCCGAAGAGCATGGGCTGGACCGGATCTTCCTGGTCGCGCCGTCCTCTTCGGAGCAGCGGCTCGACTCGACGGTCAAGGCGTCCTCCGGCTTCGTGTACGCGACCGCGGTGATGGGCGTGACCGGTGCCCGCGAAAGCGTCGGCGCCGGCGCGGCGGAACTGGTGCGCCGCACCCGCGCGTACACGGAACTGCCGATCGGGGTCGGGCTGGGTGTGCGCTCCGGCGTGCAGGCGGCCGAGGTCGCGGCGTTCGCGGACGCGGTGATCGTCGGCTCCGCACTCGTCACGGCTGCCGACGGCGGTGCCGACGCTGTGCGTGCGTTGTCCGCCGAGTTGGCCGAAGGTGTGCGAAAGGTCGTTTAACAGCTTAAGAAGCACTGCGAAAGGACCGTTTTCCCTTTAACAAGGGGGAAACGGTCCTTTTGCCGTTGGTGGCGTTGGGTGGAGCGGAAATTTCTCTCGATACTCCCGGTGTGTCAACCACCGACAAGGAGTCACCATGTCACACTGGGCAACGGCAACATTGCACAATCCGTGCGAAGGGGGGAGCGTCATGGTCGCTCCAGCCGAAACCGAATCCGAATCAGTGCCGATACGACCAGGCGGCTGGACCGCCGAGGACGTGTTGGCCTTCAGTGAAGACCAGTTCCCCGGCCAGCGGGTGGAACTCGTGGACGGGGCGCTGCTCGTGAGCCCCGCGCCGTCCTCCGGTCACCAGCGACTGCTGCACCGGCTTCAACTCCAGCTGGCCGCCGCGCTGCCCGAAGGCGCGGAACTGCTGCCGGGCGTGAACGTGCGCCTCGGTGGCAAGAGGTTGCTCGTGCCGGATCTCGCGCTGGTGGCGCGTGCCGGGATGGAAACCCCGTGCTACGACGAATCCGACGTACTGCTGGCGGCGGAGATCGAGTCGCCGTCGACCCGGCTCAGGGACCGCGGTCTCAAGCTGACGCTGTACGCCGAGGCCATGGTGCGGTACTACCTGCTCGTCGACCCGGAGCTCAAGGCGGCCACGCTGTTCGAGCTCGGCACCGGGGAGTACGTGCCGATCGCGCGCAGCCAGTCCGGCCGGATCGAGCTGACCAGGCCCTTCGAGACCACTGTGGACCTGACCGGCTGACCTGGCATTTGTACGAAAACTGTATGGCCGGTCGGCAGTATCTCCCCATGGAGATCGACTTCGACCGCCGCGGCTTCCTTCGCGCAGCCGGGCTCTTCGCAGGCGCGAGCGCGGCAGGGCTGCTCCTCCCCGGGGTGGCCACTGCCGCGTCCGCGCCCAAGATCTACAGCTGCGCGGACTGGAACGCACGGCCGCCGTCGGATCCGCTGACCACAGTGGATCATCCGGCCAACCGGATCCTGATCCACCACATGGCGAACGCCAACAGCCCGGAAACCTCGCTGGCGCACGGATGTCAGGTCTGCCTGGACAACCAGCAGGACCACATGGACAACAACGGATGGTCCGACACCGGCCAGCATTTCACGGTAAGCCGCGGTGGCTACCGCTTCGAAGGCCGCCACGGCAGCCTGAGCACTTTGCGGTCAGGTAAGCAGATGGTGCGTGCCGCACATTGCCCTGGCCAGAACGAAAACGCCATCGGTATCGAGAACGAGGGCCTTTACACCACGGCCGAACCGCCACAAGCGCAATGGAAGTCCCTTGTCGTACTGTGCGCTTATGTCTGCAAGCAGTACGGCATCCCGGTGACGGAGATCAAGGGACACCGGGACTTCTTCAACACCGAATGCCCCGGCGACAAGCTGTACTCGAAACTTCCCCAGCTGCGCGCGGAGGTCACCGCCGCGCTGGGGCACTAGAGGTTGTGAGGGGCATGCGGCGCCCCAGCCCCGCATGCCCCTCACGACTCCCAAGCGTCGGGTCGTGAGTGGTACGGCCGGTTCTAACCCAATGCCGGGTAGTTAAGGGGCGGG
>NZ_JBHWEB010000113.1:0-30441 GCF_042734395.1 Amycolatopsis sp. NPDC059657
GTTCTAACCGGCCGTACCACTCACGACACCTGGGTGAGGCGGAACTCCAGGAGGTTGCGCTGGCCGGTCAGTCCCACCACCGTTTCGAGCACCAGGCCGTGTGCCGAGGCGAGGGTGCGGAACTCGTCGACACGGCGTTCGCGGCCGCCGAAGATCGCGAGCATGGCCAGGTCGAACTCGGTGTTGTCCTGCCGCCCGCCCAGCGCTTCGATCACCAGGACTCGGCCCTCCGGCGCGACAGCCTCCACGCAACGCTTCAGGATCCGGTGTGCGTTTTCGTCGTCCCAGTCGTGCAGGATGTCGCACAGCAGATAGGCATCCGCACCGGCGGGCAACGGGTCGAAGAAGCTGGACGCGGTCACTTCGGCGCGGTCTTCGACGTGATGGGCGCTGAACGTGCGGATCGCCTCTGTCGCGGTCGGATCGAGGTCGACCAGATGCCCGCGAAGGTTCTCGTGCGCGACCAGGATCGCGGCGAGCAGACTGCCATGCCCGCCGCCGACGTCGACGATCGTGCTGAAGCGGCCCCAGTCGTAACCCGCTACGAGGCCGGGGATCTGCTCGCGGAACCGGTGCGTCATCTGCTCGTCGAACGACGCGCGCAGGTGCGGTCGCTGGGTGAGATCGCTCCAGAAGTCCTGGCCGAAGCGGCGGGTGTAGCCCGGCTCGCCGGTGGTGACGCTGTGCAGGAGTTCGACGAACGCCATTTCGGCGCGTCCGCCCGCCATGTCCAGATGCAGGAAGTTGGTCAGGCCGTTGCCCGCATCGGTGCAGAGCGTCGCGCCGAAATCCGTGGTCCGGTAGCCGGTTGACGTGTGCTCGACGATCCCGAGCGACGCGAGGTGGCCGAGCAGGACTTCGAGCGGCACCGGTGACACCTCGAGCTCGGCCGCGACTCGCGAGGCGGTGTCCCCGTCGCCGCGCAGCCGGTCCGGCAGGCCCAGCGTCACCGCGACGCGCAACGCCATCGGGGTCGCCAGGCCTGCCAGGTTCCGGATCTTGGCTACGTGATCATTCACGGCTGTCAAGAGTTCCAGGTGTGTCAACCGATTAACGGACCGCCCGCCGGTGCCCACGCGGACCAGCCGCCGCTCGGTGTGACCTGGTAGCGGCCGTACAGCGTGCGGCTGCCGGAGAGGATGTCGATCCGGCCGTCAGCGTTGGTGCCGAAACCGGACCCTGCCGCGCCCGCTCCGAACGTCTCCCATGCCGACCAGCCGGTGCCGTTCTCCCAGCGGTGCTCGGTGGTGATCCCGTTGGCGGCGAACACTTCCAGCCTGCCGTCGGCGTTACGTCCTATGTGGACTTTCGCACCGGGAGGCCCGCCGAAGGCGCTCCAGCCGGTCCACTCCCCCGCCACCTGGGTACGGCGCGACGTGCCCGCCGCCCCGCCCGCGATCAGGTCGAGCGCGCCATCCGGCCGCCGGTTGAGCGCCAGATGACCGACGCCGGGCACGGTGCCGAACGGCTCGAAGGCCTTCCAGCCGCCGCTGGGCACGTCCTGCCTGCGTCGCTGCACCGTTCCGGCAGACGCGGCGATCACCTCCAGACGTCCGGTCGCGTCGAGACCGGTGGCGAGCACCGCGTCGGCGGGGCCGCCGAACGGCTCCCAGCCGGCCCAGACTCCACCCGCTTGCCAGCGGTGGAAGATGCCCTCCGATCCGCTCGCGAAGACCTCGAGGCGTCCGTCGGCGTTCTGGGCGACCGTGAGATCGCGCGCCGCGGTGCCGAAGTTTTCCCAGTCCTGCCAGGCATTCGGCGCCGACTGGCTCCGGTGGTCCACTCTGCCCTCGCCCGAGGCGAACAGCTCCAGCCGCCCGTCGAGGTCACGGGCCGCGGACAGTGTCGCGGATTTCGGTCCCCCGAAAGGAAACCAGTCCGACCATGGTCCGTCACGCACGGTCTGATAGCGAGACCACACCTGATCCTGGCCGCCCGCGAACGCCTCCTGCCTGCCGTCGGCGCCGGACACGATCACCACCCGGCTGCTCGGATCCGAGCTGGCGTCGGCCGCGTACCGGCTGCTCCCGGTCCCGAAGTCCAGCTCCGCCAGCCACACTCCGCCCTGACCCCAGCCTGCGTGGCTGACCCACCACTTCCCGTCGGCGTTCACGACCTCGGCGGCATGACTGAACACGTGACCGGACAGCTGATCGGCCGAGAACCTGAACGGATCGGCGCTGGTGAACACATCCGTGCCCGCGTAACCGCCGCGCGGGCCGAGGAACAGGTGCCACGCGCCCGCCTCGAACACCACGAACGGTGACTCGGTGTTCCCGGCGCCGAAGCCGCGCGACGGGTCGGTGAACGCGATCGACCGCGCGCTCCAGTGCACCAGGTCTGTGCTCGTCCGGTAGGCCACCACGTGATTCCCGCCGCCGGGATCGCTGGTCGCGGTGTAGTACATGACCCATTGGCCGCCGACGCGCACCACATACGGATCACGCGCGACCGCGCCGTCGCGGAACAGCGGCCCGCTCGGCAGCCGCGTCCAGGTGAACAGGTCGGTCGAGGTCGCGAGGCTGATCGCGTGCCGGGATCCGTCGGCTCCCCCGCCCGCGTAGAACATGTAGTACGTCGAGCCGTTCTTGATCACGTGCGGCGCCCACAGGTGGGTCTCGCCGTACGCGGGATCGGTCTCCAGCACCGGAGCTTGCTTCGTCCACGGTCCGGTCAGGCTCGGCGCGGTGGCGTGCGCGAAGGTGTCCTCGTCGTCGTCGACCGCGGGCTCGGTGTGCGTGATGCCGAACAGGTGCCAGGTGCCCCGCGCGTCCTGGATGAAGGTGTGGTCGTTGATGTACCACGCCTGCTCGTCGCTGGGGTCGTAGATCTTGACGAATGGCTTGGCGCCGGTCTGCCCGGACGACGCCTCAGCCGCGGCGGGCGGTGCCGCCCCCACGAGAACCGTGAGGACGAGCACCACCAGCAGCGTGTGGACGCGGGTCATCCGATCGACGGGCCGGAACCGTTGAGCCAGCCCCATTCCGACCAGGTGCTGAACCCGGTCTGCCAGCGGTGATAGACACCGGCCTGGCTGGTGCCGAAGACCTCGATGCGACCGTCGGCGTTGTTGCCCGCGCCGATTTCGGTGCCGCCGGTGCCGAAGTTCTCCCACGCCGAGAACGCCGCGTTCGGGCGGCCCTGCCAGGTGTGGCTCGCGGCCGAGGCGTTGACCGCGAACAGTTCGATGCGTCCGTCGACCGAGCGCGACGTGGCCAGCTCGGCGTTGGTGATGGTGCCGGAGCCTTCCCAGCCTGACCACGCGGTCGGACTGGTCTGCCAGCGGTGGAACACGCCGCTGCCGTTGGAGGCGAAGACATCCAGCCTGCCGTCCTGGTTGTAGCTGACGGCGACGTCATGGCCGCCGGTGCCGAAGTTCTCCCACGACGACCAGGCGCCGTTGACGCCGGTCTGCCACAGGTGCTCGAACGTCGAGTCGGAGAGCGCGAACAGCTCAAGCCGCCCGTCGGGCGCGTTCTCCACGGCCAGGCGCGAGTTGACCGGCCCGCCGAAGGTGCCTTCCCAGCCTGACCAGCCGCCGTTCGGCGCGGTCTGCCACCGGTGGAACACGCCGCTGCCGTTGGACGCGAAGACCTCGATGCGCCCGTCGGCGTTGTTGCCCGCGGCGACGCGGTAGCCACCGCCGCCGAAGTTGGCCCACGACGACCAGTTCCCGCTGGGCGAGGTCTGCCACATGTGGTCGAAAGTGCTGTCGGACAAGGCGAACAGCTCAAGCCTGCCGTCGGCGTTCGCGGCGATCGTCAGCTGCGCGTTGTGCGGCCCGCCCTCGGCGCGCCACGTCGACCAGCCGGCGTTCGGGTCGGTCTGCCAGGAGTGGTAGACGCCGTCGGCGCCCGCCGCGAAGGCTTCCAGCCTGCCATCGGCCGAACGCCCGGTCACCACGCGGCCGTTGCCGAACGGGTGCTTCGGGCCGCCGCCCATGCCGGACCACAGCGCGTTGACGATCGTCGTCGCGTCGCCCGCCTCGACCCCGTACAGGTAGCGGAGGTCTTCACGCGGGCGCTGCACGTCCGCGGCCACCTCGCCGATCGGCGCGTTGTTCCAGGAACCGTTGGGGTAGAACTGTTCCATCACGTCGAGGAACTTGTTGGTGGCGTGCACCGGGTCCATGCACTCGGCAGGCGAACCCCAGCCCTGCGACGGGCGCTGCTGGAACAGGCCGACCGAGTCGTAGTCGACGGCCTCGCTGTAGTTGTTGATGCTCGACTCGACGATGATGGTGGCGACCGCGATCGCCGCGGCCTTTTCGTTGAGGCCACGGGCTTTCACCGCTTGGGTGACGACACGCGCGCACGAAACCTTGTAGCCGTTCATGTACCCGGCCATCTTGTTGCGCAGCTGCGGGTTGAGCTGATCGGCCATGATCCCGTCGGACGCCGACGGGCCGGCCGGGTCGCACGGCACGGTCGGGATGGCCATGCCCCTGGCCGACCCGACCTCGGGTGAGTCTCCTGGCTGGTCGCCGACCGGGCCGGGGATGGGCGGTGGCGCGGCGAGCGCGCCGGTGGTGCTGCCGATGACCGTCGCCGCGGCGAGTGCGATGCCGACGGCCGCGCGCGCCAATCTACGTCTGTTCATGTGATTTTCCTTGGGTGTGAAGGGATTTAGCTGATCGCGGGTCCGGCGGAATCCTTGAGCCAGCCCCACGCGGACCAGTCGGAGAAGCCGGTCTGCCAGCGGTGGAAGACACCGGCGCTACTCGACGCGAAGACCTCGATCCGGCCGTCCGCGTTGTGGCCCGCGTTGATCTCGGCGCCACCGGTGCCGAAGTTGTCCCATGCCGAGTAGGGCGCGTTGGGGTTCGTCTGCCAGGTGTGGCTCGCCGTGGCGCCGTTGATGGCGAACACCTCGACGCGGCCGTCGGCGGAGCGGTCCGAGGTCAGCTCGGAGTTCGCAGGCCCGCCGGTCCCCTCCCAGCCCGACCAGCTGGAGAACCCGGTCTGCCAGCGGTGGAACACGCCGTTGGCGTTGGAAGCGAACGCCTCCAGCCGGCCGTCGGTGTTGTGGTTGACCGTCAGGTCATGCCCGCCGCCGCCGAAGTTCTCCCACGACGACCAGCCGCCGTTGACCCCGGTCTGCCACAGGTGCTCGAACGTCGAGTCGGACAGCGCGAAGACCTCGAGCCTGCCGTCGAGCGCCGACTCCATCGCCAGCCGCGAGTTCGCCGGGCCGCCGAAGGTGCCTTCCCAGCCTGACCAGCCACCGTTCGGGTCGGTCTGCCAGCGATGGAACACGCCGCTGCCGTTGGACGCGAAGACCTCGATCCGGCCGTCCGCGTTGGCGCCGGCGGCGACGCGGTAGCCACCGCCGCCGAAGTTCGCCCAAGCCGACCAGGTCCCGCTCGGCGAGGTCTGCCACATGTGGTCGAAGGTGCCGTCGGACAACGCGAACAGCTCGAGCCTGCCGTCGGCGTTCGGCGCGATCGAGAGCTGGGCGTTCCGCGGCCCGCCCTTGAACTCCCACGCCGACCAGCCGGCGTTCGGCTCGGTCTGCCAGGAGTGATAGACGCCGTCGGCGCCCGCCGCGAACGTCTCCATCCGGCCGTCGGCCGAGCGGCCGCTCACCACGCGGCCCGAGGCGTACGGGTGCGGCGCGACCGCAGTGTCCTCGATGATCTTGGTGTAGCGCAGCGCCTTGTAGTCGCCGTTGGGGTGACCGTCGAGCGAGGCGTCGTTGATGTTCGCGCGCAGGTGGCGCACCGGCGTCGAGCCGAAGGAGTAGTAGGAGAAGCCGCCGTGGTCGTCCTCCCACTGGTGGAAGAGGAACACGTGGTCGTAGTACGAGTTGAGGATGTCGCCTGGCCGCAGGTCGGCGCGCGGGATCTCCTGGGCGTAGTTCGGCAGCGCGCCGGTCCACGGGTTGTCGGCGAGATGCCAGGCCATCGAGATGTAGCCGGAGCAGTCACGGCGATAGCGGAAGTCGCCGCCGGGGCCGGGCGCGTCACCGCCCTGGTTGTACGGACCGGGCTGGTGATCAACCCAGTACTGGGCGCGCCAGATCACCTCGCTCCGGGTGATCTGGCCGCCGAGCGCGGAACCTTCCGCGGCCGCGGGGACGGCGGTTCCGGCGAACGCGAGCGCGGAGATGAACAACAGCAAGAACAATCTGGCGGATTTCACGGGCACCTCTCCGGTGACGGGGGCGAGCGGCTCCGGAGGTTGCCAGCAGGCGATGAAAATCCGATGACACGAGGCGTTTCCGCAGGCACCGCGCGACCGGCCATCTCTGGCCGGTTACTGACCTGGCCTGGTCATGAGCCCCGGCAGCACGATCGGCACACAGCCGACAAGGGGGGAACTCGTCATGCCGACGACAACACTCGAAGACCGCGCGCAGCCGGTCACCCACGCCGAACGCGCGGTGCTCCGCGGCATCGGCCGCGGCCTCAACGACACCGAAATCGCCGCCGCGCTCGCCACCTCCGACACCGCGGTCGCGCACTCGATCGGCAGGCTCATCGCCAAGCTGGGCCTGCGCGACCGCGCCGCCGCCATCGTCTACGCGTTCGACCACGGCATCGTCACGCCCGGCCCCGAGCCGGTGCCTTCGGGCCGTTTCCGGATCTCGGCGCTCGGCCCGCTGCGTGCCTGGAACGACGCGAAACCACTCGACCTCGGCCCGGTCCGGCAGCAGGCGCTGCTCGCCGCGCTGGTGCTACGCCCGGACCGGACGGTCAGCCAGCGTGAGCTGCTCGAAAGCGTGTGGGGACTCGACGCGCCGGTCGGCAACGTGGTGCCGGTGTACATCTACCGCCTGCGGCAGAGCCTGCGGTCCGGCGACGACCGGTCCGACTCGATGATCGTGCGCGACCGGTCCGGCTACCGCTTCCGCGGCGAAGGCGTCCGCGTCGACACCGCTCAGCTCGACGCCCTCGCCGCCGAGGCCGAAACGGCCCAGCGGGCGGGTGACCTCGCGGCGGCGGTCGGCACGCTGTCCCGCGCGATCGGCCTGTTCCACGGCGAGCCGCTGGCGGGCCTGCCCGGCCCGTTCGCGGAACTCGAGCGGCTCCGGCTGACCGACCGCAGGCTCTCGCTGTCGCTCCGGAAGGCGGAGTGGCAACTCCGGCTGGGCAAGCACGCGGAGGCGATCGAGGAAATCAGCGAGTCGGCCACAGCGCACCCGCACAGCGAGCCAGTGGCCGCGTTGCTGATGCACGCGCTGGCCACCAGCGGCCGCCGTGCCGAGGCGTTGGCCGTCTACACCCGGCTGCGCACCCGGCTCGCGGAAGACCTGGGCGTGGAGCCAGGCGCGCGGCTGCGTCACCTACACGGGGCGGTTTTGCGTGGTGAGGACCGCTCCTGACCAGGCACCGGCCACAAATGGCCGGTTCGGAGCCTGTCGGCCGACGCGGCTCCGTCGCGAAGATCGACTCCCGGCGTTGAAAGGAGAAAGACGTGACGAAGAGCTTCGGCCGATGGCTGCTGGCGATCGCGTTGGCGGTCGCCTGTGTGCCCGTCGGACAGGCACAGGCGGCCCCCGCGAAACGGCCGTGCGGACCGGTCATGTTCGTGGTTCCCGGCTATCAGGACGGCGGCGCGTTCAAACTGCTCGACCGGAACTTCTCACCGGGCGGCGCCGATCCGGTGCGCATCCCGTACCCCAACAGCCAGGCCGACATCAACCTCTACGCCGACGTCGACGCGGGCGTCGCCAACCTCAGGACCGCGCTCTACAACCTGTACGTCACCTCCGGCTGCGACCTCGACACGAAGGTCTACATCGTCGGCTTCAGCCTGGGCGCGCTCGTCGCGGGCACAGTGCTGGAGACCGAGCCGCCCGACCGCAACATCCAGGGCGTCCTGTTCTCCGACGGCAGGCGTCAGTCAGTCGAGTCGAACCAGCCCGATGACCCCGGCGGCCTCATCGGCAGGCTGCCGTTCCCCGGACCCGGCGGAGCGGGCCTGCGTCCGGTCGACTCGTTCCGGTACCCGACGCTGACCTTGTGCAACGGGCCTCGAGCCGGCGGCGGCGCCGACGTGATCTGCTTCGGCGGCTCGGACCTGAACAGCTACTTCACCTCGCACCCGTTCTACAGCTTCGACGTGGCGGGCGAGCTCGCCGTGCACGGCGAAGGCCCGTACGAGCACAACCTGCGCAACCGCGTCATCCCGTGAGGTACGGCCTGACCCGGTGCCCGCGCAGGATCACCGCGAGCGGCGCGGCGAGCAACCCGAGGTCAGTGCGCGGGTCCTCGGCGTAGACGACGGCATCAGCGGGCGCCCCGGGTTCAAGCCCCTTGAGCCCGAGGTACTCGCGCGCCGACCAGGAAGCCGCCCCGAGCGCGTCATGCGGCCGCATCCCCGCGTCCGCCAGCGCGCGAACCTCGGTGGCGACCTGCCCATGCGGCCGGGAATCGGTGCCGGCGAGCACCAGTACCCCGGCCTCCGCGGCGGCCGCGACCAGCGGCCCGTGCGCCTCGGTCCCGCCGAGCAGCCAGTCCTTGGCGGGACCGTCGGGCCGGTCACCCAGTCCGGTCACCATGTCCTGGAACCCCGAGAGCGTCGGCGTCAACGCGATGCCTCGCGCGGCCATGCCGGGCAGAAGATCCTGGTCGAGCCACATCCCGTGCTCGACGGAATCGACACCGGCCTTGACCGCCGCCGTGCTGCCGGCGGCATGCTGGGTATGCACGGCAACGCGCCCGCCGACCCCGTGCACCGCCTCGACAACGGCCGTGAGCACGTCGACGGGAACCGCTTCGTCGTCGAGCCGCCAATCCGCGATGATCTTGGCCCAGCCGCTGCGGGCGGCTTGGGCTGCAGCCACCTTTGGCAGGTCGGCGTGCTCGACGCGATTACCCCAGCCGTCGAAGAACTGCCCGCGCTGCGCGAGCCACGGCCCGGCATGCGAAGCGCGAGGAAGGTCGGGGTCCGTCCCGAACCACTCCGGCGGCTCACCGGCGAGCCCTGGCGAACGGATCAGCGTGACACCGGCGTCGACATGCAGCCGGAGGTCGTCGCGGAGCAGGTCCTCGTCGAGCGGATCACCGGGCTCCGCGGCGCCGGGGTGGGTGTGCGCGTCGACGAGCCCCGGCAGGAGCCAGCCCTCGGCGACCAGCTCGGCGTTCGGGACGGGGTCCGTGGTCCAGCGGTCGCCGTCGGCGTAGAGGTCGACGTACTCGCCGTGAGGTAAGGCGTAGCCCCGGATACGGATCACCATGCGAAACCCCCAAGTCTCGGCTCGAACGTACCGGGATTCGCGGATGCCCGCCCCGCGTTCTCAGGGGTCGTGAGTGGTACGGCCGGTTCTAACCGGTCTAAACACTCACGACCCCTGCAAGGCGCTTCCGTGAAAGCGGATGCGTGAGCGTTGCCGTCAGGCGATCATGGGACCGTGGACGAGCTGCTGAATGTCGCGCTGAACGAGGCCACCGTGCTCGGGTTGCGCCCGCGCCCGGACGGCGGCGTCGCCCTGCTGCTCGACGTCGTGGCGCTGCCCGAAACCCCGGACAGCCGCCGCGTGCTGATCATGTCCGGGGTGTCCCGGGTCCGGGTGCTGGCGCGGCGGGAGAACGTCGGCGAGGGCTATGGCCCGCCGATCCCCTTGGTGGACTTCGACGCCGTCGAGGCGTTCTTCGCGTCGATTTCGCAGCCTATGTCCATGTACGGCTGGGAATTCCTCGACTCGCCCGGTTTGACCCACGACTGGCCGCCGAGCGTGAGCTTCGAGGTCCAGCCGTCAGCCGGGCCGGGTTCGCACTCGCTGTATTGGTTCAACGAAGGCGGGCTCGACAGCGGGCAGGGCGGTTACACCCCGCACTGCATCGAAGGCACGATCGAGTTCGAAACCCTTGCCGTGACGTACGCCGATGGCACGCCCCTGTCCCTTGCGGACTTCGCCGCGGCCGGAAAGCGTTGGTGGGACGCCTTTTACAAACGGGGATCCGCGGATCACGGCGGAAACACTCTGGTCACTGGTTGACGGCCACCTCCAAGAGTGACCGGAGCGGCGTCGCGGGGCGCCGCACCAGGTTCTCGAGTTCCGGGCCGGTCGTGGCGAACTCGCCGCGCCGGGCCGCGCGGAACATGTCGAGCAGCATTTCGACCCGCATCGCCGGCAAGCCGCCTGCGATCATGGCGGCCGCCCACTCGGCGTCGTCGGCGACGACACGGGTGATGGCGCGGCCGGTGAGCGTGCTGAGTTCGCGCGCGATGTCGGCGAGATCCAGTGCGACCGGTGCGGTCAGCGGCGGAGTCGGGCCGTCGAAGCGGTCTTCGTCGGCGAGGATGGCCGCCGCCGCTTCGGCCAGATCGGTGTGCGCTGTCCACGAAACGGGGCCGTCGGCCGGCGCGACGAGTTCGCCGGTCTCCAGCGCCCTGCCGAGCAGATGTGGCACGGTCGCCGCGTAGAAACCGTTGCGCAGCGCCGTGAACGGTGTGCCGGTCTTCGCCAGGTAGCGCTCGGTGGCGGCGTGGTCCCGCATGGGCGAGAAGGCCGAATCCTCGGCCGCGCCCTGGTGGCTGGTGTAGAGAATGCGCGACACGCCCGCGTCGCGTGCGGTCTCGATGGCTCCGATGTGCTGGTCGACGGCCGCGTCGCCCGCTTGGTTCGTCGAAACGATGAGTACCTGCGTCGCGCCCTCGAACGCGTTCGCGAGCGCGGGCGGATCGATGAAATCACCGCGCCGCACCCGCACGCCGCGCGCGGCCAGGTCGGCGGCGCGACCGGGATCGCGAACGCTGACACCGATCCGTTCGGCTGGGACCTTCTTCAGCAGGCGATCCACGATCTGCGAGCCGAGCTGGCCCGTCGCTCCAGTGATGACGATCATCGCGCATCCTCTCGTTAACGCCGATAATAACGACGATAACAACATTGATAGCAGAGATGCGTTACCGTTGGCAACATGGTGGACGGGACGCCCAGACAGAAAACGCGCGAGAGCATCGTGGAGGTCGCGGCGCAACTGCTGCGCGAACGGGGCGCGGCAGCGGTCACCACACGCGCGGTCGCGCAGGCCGCCGGTATGCAGGCGCCCACCATCTACCGCTTTTTCGAGGACAAGGAAGCACTGCTCGACGCCGTCGCCGAGCATGTGTTCACCGCCTACGTCGCCGAGAAATCGCAGACCGCCGAAAGCGACGACCCGGTGGCGGACCTGCGCGCGGGCTGGCAGACGCACATCGGCTTCGGCCTCGCCAACGCGGCGTTGTTCGGCCTGCTCAACGACCCCACCCGCGCGACCCGCTCGCCCGCGGCCGCCGCAGGACTCGAGGTACTGCGCACCCGGGTCCGGCGTGTCGCCGCGGCGGGCAGGCTCCGGGTCACCGAACGACGCGCCGTCGACCTCATCCACGCCGCGGGCACCGGCGCCGTCCTCACCCTGCTGTCCACCCCGCCGGAGCAGCGCGACCCCGAACTCGCCGACGCGATGTACGAAACGGTGGCGCGGGCGATCCTCACCGACGCGTCGTACCTTCCCGACGACCAGCCATCGGTGACCACGGCTTTCCGGGCGCTGGCACCGAAACTGCCGATGCTCACCGCCGCGGAGCACGCACTGCTGTCGGAGTGGCTCGACCGCGTGTGATCAGCCAGGCGGGGTGAACCCGCGCGAGCCGGTGTTTGCACTTAGGCGTATACGTCTATAAACTGACGCCATGCCCTTGGACGCGTCTCGTAACAGCCTCGTGCTGCCACTGCTCGGGCTTCTCGTCGAGCAGCCGACGCACGCGTATGACCTCACGACCCGCCTGAACGAGCGGTACCCGCATCTGTCGGCCACGCGCAGCACGGTCACCTCACTCCTGAAAGCCTTGGAGAGAGCCGATTTGGTCACCTCACGCGTTCCCGAGCGCGTCGGCAGGCGACCACCGCGCACGGTCTACGAACTGACCGAGACCGGCATGGCCGACTTCCGCCGGAAGATCGAAGCGGGACTGCGCGAAGGGTTGCCTGCGTCGACCGACTTCGTCATGGCCGTCGCCTACGCCGGCGCGCTGCCGCCCGGCGACGCGATGTCTATTTTGGACACCCGCGCCGACCGTCTCGACCAGGAATTGGCCGCGCTGCAAGGATTTCCCGGCGGCGTGCCCGAGGTCCACATGCTCGAAGTCGCCTACTGGCGCACCATCCTCGCCACCGAGATCGACTGGATCAGAACCTTGACCTCCCGCATCCGAACCCAAGACATCGACTGGCCGGAAGGGACAGCCCCGTGAAGTTCGGCATCTACCCAGGCGGGCGCGCGGGCACCGTCTGCTCGCACCCGCCCGACCCCGCGAAGATCGGCGAACTCATCGACGATCTCGCGGGCGACCACCCGTTCATCATCCGCGAGTACGTGCATTTCTTCGGCGACGCGCCGTCACCGGAAGTCGTCGTCTCACTCGGCGCCGAGCACGAGCTCGACCACCTCACCATGCCCGACGACTGGTACGTCGCGGGAGGTCGCGAGCTGGACCTCGTGGTCAGCTACCTCCCGCAGACCGCGGACATCCCAGGTTGGCTGGCGTTTCTCGACGCCGTCATCGACCGTTACGGCCACCTGACGCGCTACCTCCAGGTGACGCTGGAGCCCAACTTCCCCATCCCGTTCATCGACGGCAGCTCCCCCGGCGTCCGCGAAGCGCTGGCACTCGGCATCCCGCACGCCCGCGCCACGCTGAACCGACGTGGCCTGCACGACGTCCGGGTCGGGTTCTCCGTCGCCGAACCGCCGGAATGGCTGGGTGGCGACAGCGACTTCTGGCAGTACCTGGCGGGCTTGCGGGACTTCGCGGCTCATGTCGACTACGTCGGCCTGGCCCTGTATCCGGACGCCTTCTCGCCCGTCCCCCCGGAAGCCGTCGCGCCGATGACCACGCACGCTCTCCGCCACCTGCGGGAACACTCGCTACCGCTGGCCAACATCTCGCCGGAGACACCCATCCACATCGTCGAGAACGGCACGCCTGGTGAGGAAGCCCAGTCCCGATCGCTGACCGCCATGCTCGGCGCGATCCTCGACAGCCGGGAATCACTGAACATCACTCACTACGAACTGTTCAGCCTCCGCGACGCCGACAGCACCTCACCCGAGCCCCTCGGCTCACTCGGTCTCGTGACCGACACCTACCGCCGCAAACCCGCCTTCGACGTCTACCGGAATTTCGTCGCGGCGTGTCGATTCCCCGCCACCCCGTTCGACACAAGGGTATGACTGCAAATGAGCCGACCTCGACCACCAACCTCGACCGCTACGGGTCCGCGGCACTGGACTGGAGCCGTCCCCGCGACATCCTCGCCACCGACACCCCCGAGACCGACCTGACCTTCTTCGTCTCGACCGTGCGCCCGGACGGCCGCCCGCACACGGCAGGCGTCGGCGCCATCTGGGTGGACAACGCGTTGTACTTCGTGAGCGGACCGGGCACCCGCCGCGCCCGCAACCTGGCGGCGAACCCGGCGTGCACGGTCTCGGTCCGCCTGCGCGGCATCGACCTCGTACTGGAGGGCGACGCGCACCGGGTGACCGATCCGTCCACTTTGGAGCAGGTCGCGGCCGTCTACCGCAGCGGCGGCTGGCCTGCTTCGGTCGAGGGCGATGCGTTCACGGCGCCCTACAGCGCGCCCAGCGCGGGACCGGCGCCGTGGCATTTGTACCGGCTCACGCTGCAGACCGCCTTCGGCGTGGCGACAGCCGAGCCGCATGGCGCGTCTCGCTGGGATTTCACGGGTGCATGACCCCGCATCAGGCCTGCGCTGGGGTCCGCGGCGAGCGCGAAGCATTGACCGACGGCAACCTCTCCTCTCCCTCATGCGTGTATCGGGCACGAGGGAGAGGAGCCCATCATGGACCGAGAGGGAGCCGAAAGCCCGCCGTCGTGGGCGATCGGGCTCGACATGGGTGAGCCGCGTTTGTGTGCCGCAGCACCGAAAAAGACCTCAAGGCCGCCAGATGACAAGCCCGACCTCGTGCGTCCGCTCCCTGAAGACATTGTCTCCCAATAACTTCCGCAGGTCGGACTCGAACTCGGCCAAAGCAGTAGTCAGTTACTCGGCGCGCAGGTGCAGCCAGCGGCAGTTGGACACATTCGAGAGGGCCGCTTCGGCAAGCATGTCGGAGTCGGCGTCGATCCCGACCGCCTGCTCGAAATGGCCTGCCAGCAACAAGGTCAGCGAGCCGGGGCCGCAGCCCACGTCGAGCAGGCGGCCGGAGCCGTCGAGGCTCAGTTCAGCCGCCAACGCGTCGGCGAGGGCTTCGGGGTAGGCGAAGCGGCCCCGTGCGTAGTAAGGGGCGCTGCCTGAATAGAGGGAGTCCACGGTCAGTACGCTTTTTCCTTGCCGTGCAGCCAGACTTCACGCCATCGGTGGGCGGTGTCCGGCCGCCCCGTAGAGCGGCGCGCGGCTGGTCCGAGCGGATCCACCCCGCAATCGGGGCAGGGAATGTCCGTCGCAGGGGTCCGCCCGCAGGCAAAGCACAGTGCCGATCGGACGGCACCGGACTCGTGCGCGGCGATCACGCGCCGCACCGCTATGGCCAGCCGCTCGGTAGGGTGCTTCTCGAAATCGGGGCAGTAGGCCAGTAGCGCGCTTCGCCACTGTTCAGCACGGCGCGGAGTTCGATGACCGGCCGCCTTTTCCCGACGGCGCCGCGCGACGAAGGCTTCCTCCGACGCGAGCCACACCAGGCGGGCCTGCTCGAGTTCATCCATCATGCGGACCAGCGACCGGTCCTCACCGACGACCAGATGGTGCCAGGTGGCGCGGAACCCGTACGGCGCGAAACACAACACGCATTCTCGCAACGCCGGCACCCGGTCGCGTCGCGCCAAGCCGGTATCGCGAACCCGGCGGGCCGCGGCGGGAAAGCTTGTCACCTCAGCAGTGTATCGCCGCTACCGCAACAACCATTTGCTCGTCAGCCGCATGACGTCCCGCCTGCTCCGGCCGCCGTGATCGGCCGCGATGAAGTGGTTCCCGATGCGCAACGAGAACGCGAGCAGTGACCGCACCTCGACGTCTTCCTCGTCCTCGCAGAACGACCCGAACAGCGAGCGCAGGTAGTCCATCCGCGTGTTGTCGGCGTGACGGAGGCGCTCCGCGACCGTCTCGTCGCGGCGGGCCCAGTCGCGGATCGCCAGGTCGGCTGTCGTTCCCGTCAACGGCCCGTCCGCGGAAGACGCGAGGCGGAAGAGTCGCTCCAGTTTGGAACGAGCGTCGCCGCCGCCGCTCTCGACCTGGTCGATGATCTCCTCGGTGACCGCGCGCTCCCAGGCGTCGAGCATCTCGGCGAGCAGGGCGTCGCGGTTGCGGAAGAAGCCGTAGAAGCCGCCTTTGCTCACGCCGAGCGCCTGCGCGAGTGGTTCGATGCGGACGGCTTCGGGGCCGCCGGCGGCGAGTGCGCGGAGCCCTTCCTCGATCCACTTGCCGCGCGGGGTGCGGGTGATGCCCATGTGATCCCTCTCATCTATACGGTGCCGTATAGAAAGGTGCTAGCCTCGATGTATACGCCATCGTATAGATGAGGGGCACGGCATGAGACTCGCCAGCACCGAACACACTTCACGCCCGTGGCGGATCCACGAGATCGCCGCCGACTTCGACCTCGAAGACGTCTGGGCGCTGCCGACACCCGGCGGTCCCGACGACCTCGCGCGCCTGGTGGACCAGTTCACGAACGGCGAGGGCGGACCGCTCGAGTCGCCGGGGCCGAAGGTGCTCTTCGCGATCCGCTGGCGGCTCGGGAAGCTGCTGGGCTGGGACAAGAAGGGTGTCGGCGAACTGATGCCGACCCTGCGCGACCGGCTGCCCGCGGACCTGCTGGAGACACGCGGACCGGACCTCAAGGCGGTGCCGTTCACCTCCGTCTACCAAACCCATGACGAGTGGGTCGCCGAAACTGGCAACCGGACCTGCCACGCGGTGATGCACATCGGCTGGGTTCAGCACGGCGACGGCTACCGGGGACAGATGGCCGTGCTCGTGAAACCGAACGGACTGTTCGGCCGTCTCTACATGCTGGGCATCAAACCCTTTCGCTACCTGGGGGTTTACCCGGCACTGCTGCGCGGGATCGGCCGCGGCTGGGAAGCGAACGCGAACTCGCGCTGAGAGCATGTCGAAAAGCGCCTGCCTGCTTCTACACCTCTCCGAAGAGCGAGAGGAGAAGCAAGTGAGCGACGTGAACTTCCTGGCCGTCGGGGTGGCGACCGTGGTGGCCTTCGTGGTGAGCTCGGCCTGGTATCTGATCTTCGGCGCCGCGCGGGCGCGCCTGCTCGGCGCGGATCCGGCCGAGCAGGCGAAGCCGGTGCCGTGGAAGATCGGCACCGAGGTGGTCCGCACGTTCGTGCTGGTCGCCGTGTTCGCCACGCTGCTCGGGACCGGGACACTGGGGCACGCGCTGCTGCTGGGCCTCGGACTGTGGATCGGCTTCCCGGCGCTGATCCTGACCGGGTCGGTGGTCTGGGACGGCGCGCCGTGGCGGCTCGCAGCCATCCATGCGGGTGACTGGCTGGTGAAACTGCTGGTCATCGCTACCGTTGTCGGTCTGTGGAACTGAAGGGGACCCGGTCATGGGCTACGTAACCGACCCGCGCGTCGACGACTACATCGGCAAACTGCCCGAGTGGCAGCAGGCGATCTGCCACGAGGTCCGCGACCTCGTGCACGCCGCCGATCCCGAGGTCGAGGAGACCATCAAGCGCACCGTCCAGCCGTATTTCGTGCTGAAGGGCAACGTCTGCGCCCTGCTCGCGGCCAAGACGCACGTCAACGTCTTCCTCTACGACGGCGCGATCGTGCCCGACCCCGACGGCATCATCACGGCCGGGCACGGCAACAAGACCGCGCGGACCGTCTCCTTCCGCGAGGGCGAGCCGATCAACAAACCCGCGCTCCTCGCGATGTTCCGGCAGATCATCGCCAACAACCGGGCCGGCGGCTGGCGCAAGCTCAAGCGCGAAGGGGATGCCTGAGCGTCAGGTTCCGTCGATCAGCCTGATGGCGAGATCGGGACTGAACTGCCCGGCCGGGACCGTCGGCGCGATGCCGCATTTGCCGTCGGACACGCCGGGCGTCTTCACCCACAGCAGCAGCTCGGCACCGCCGCCGATCTGGGGCGGCACACCGAGCTGACGGCCTGCCGGGTTACACCATTCGCCACTGGAACCTTTGCCGTTGCGGCTGGTGTCGACCACGAACCGCGCGCCGCCGCCCAGCGACGAGTTGACCGAGTTCGCGTAGCTGATCGACTGGCTCGTCGGGTAATAGTTCGACACGTTGACCGAGAACCCGCGGACGTTGTGCACACCCGCGGACTCAAGCCTGCTCGCCATGGTCGGCGCGTCGACCCAACCCGCGTTG
The DNA here is from genome assembly GCF_042734395.1 of Amycolatopsis sp. NPDC059657. Classification (NCBI taxonomy): domain Bacteria; kingdom Bacillati; phylum Actinomycetota; class Actinomycetes; order Pseudonocardiales; family Pseudonocardiaceae; genus Amycolatopsis; species Amycolatopsis sp. NPDC059657. The sequence goes on from NZ_JBHWEB010000113.1 coordinate 17,308, forward strand.
CCGCCGTCGAGGTAGGCGAAGGTGTTGGGCGCCTTCTGCTGGAACATCTGGGTCGCGTAGGTGAGCATGGCCAGCCGGTCGGCGATCGCGCCGGAGGTCATGCAACTGAAGTCCCCCAACGCGTCCGGCTCGATGACGACGATCGCGGGCTTGCTGCCGACGCCCGCCGCGAAGCTGGAGATCCAGGTCTTGTAAGCGCTGACACTGCCCGCGCCGCCGCCCGACTCGCCTCCGCAGGCGTCCCGGCCTGGCAGGTTGTAGGCGACCAGTACCGGCAGCTTGTCGTTGGCGTCGGCGGCTCCGGTGTAGCTCGCGACCGTGCCGCCGATGTCGCTGTCGTTGCCGAACCAGCGTGCGATCGGCCGGGCGCCGATCGACGACTGGATCCGCGCCGCGCGGGAGTCGCCCGCATGATCCCGCGCCCAGGTCGCGGGCAATGAGTTGGTGTTGACGTAAAAGCCGCTCGTCAAGTCCAGCGGGCTGGCGGCGCTCGCTGCCAGGGGTCGTGAGGGTTTTGGCCGGTTAGAACCGGCCGTACCACTCACGACCTCTGAGCTGGCGAAAGCCGTGATCCAGGCCAGCGATGAGTTCCAATTGATTGCGACTTCGTTCGTGGAGTAGGAGCCGATCTCGTCGAGGTAGCACTTGGCGGGCGGGCAGCCCGGCAGGTTCTGCTGCGCGACGGGGTCGGCCAGCGCCGAGTTCGGCCCGCCCGCGAGCGAGCCGGGCGGCGGGTTCGGCAGCTTGGGGTCGAGTTCGTGGGCGAAGATCCGGTGATGCTGGTTGTGACTGGCCTGCTCGCCGTACCCGGTGATGAACGACTGGTTCAGCGCGTTGCGCCCGAGCAGGTAGTCCATCGACTTGAGCACCGCGTCGCGATAGCCGGTCCGACGCGTGAGGTCGTAGGCGGTCGCGATGATCATCGCGTTGTTCGTGGTCGCACTGTTCGAACCCCAGGCGTACTGGCCGTCCGACGGCAGATACGGGTTGGGATAGCCCTGCGCGTCGAGATCGCGTACGTAACCGCCGGCGACGTTGAGCACCCGGTCGCGCGCCGCGCGGACGCGGTCCGCCGGGAACCGGAACGGCAGCCGGACCATCGTGATGTCGGCCAATCCCCCGGTGTCCTTCCAGGAGAAGCCGTCCGCCGTGAGCTTGGCCGTGACCCTGTCCAAATAGGACCGCTTGCCCGTGATCGCGTACAACTCCGCGCCGGCCCAGGCGAACTCGTCGGTGACAGTGGTGTCGTCATAGGGCCCGCCGCCGACGTTGTCCTCGCGCGGCGCGTAGAGGTCAGGGTGCGCGACGGCCGCGTTCCACGCCTTCTCCGCGACGCTCAGGCAGCGTTTCGCGAAAGCCCAGTCCCAGATCGCCCAGATGCGTGCGCACTGCGCGCCTGCCGCGGCGAGGTTCAACGTCGCCGCCGTCGACGGCGGGTGCAGGTAGCGGAGCTGGGGATCGTTCTGCGGCTGCGTCGGGAGCGGGGTCCAGGCCTCGTCGTGGATCTTGTGGTGCGCCATGCCCGCAAGCGGCTTGCCGTCCGGCACCTGCATGCGCAGCAGGAACTCCAGCTCCCAGCGGGCCTCGCCGAGCACGTCACGCAAGCCCTCGAAGTCTCCAGTGGACAGTGATCGCTCGTAGGAGTCCATGAGCTGCCAGGCGGCGAGCGCGCCGTTGACGACGTACTTGCCCTGGTCGCCCGCGTCGTACCAGCCGCCGCGCACGTCGAGCACGTAGTCGCAGGTCCCAGGCCTGCAAGGCACCTGGATGTCACCCTTGTTGGGCGCGACGCCGAGGTGACCGGCCGGACGCGCATAGGCGCCACCGACGATCTCGATGCCGCTGCGGTGGTAGTAGAAGTACTTGAGCGAGTCGCGGCGCAGCGCGTCGTACGGGTTCTCGGCGATGTCGAACGGCTGGCTGACCGCATCGCCGACCGCGACCGTGTAGCCGGTCCCGGCCTCGCGGAAGCCGCTGAAGTCGGCGAGGTGCACGTGATCACCCGACATCGCGTCGTCGCCACGCACCTGGGTCATGCCTTCCTCGACGGCCGTGCCCGTCGAATCGAGCAGCCGCCAGCGCACGGGTGCCTTGGCGGCGTCCACAATGGACGCCTGCTTGGGCCCGGACACCGCGTAGCCGACCTGGTTGACCCGGACCGGCGAGCCGAACGTCCGCCCGCCACCGGGCGGGATCACGCCGCCGGTCAGCGAGACGTCGTCCAGGCAGAGCCGGTACGGTTGCGTGGCGCCACCGGCCTGGAAGCCGACCTGGCCGTGGATGGTCGACACCGCCGCGGGCCCGGTGAACTCGAACATCTTGGGTGTGCTCGTCAAGGCCGCGGTCTTGGTGAAACTGGTCGTGTTCGGCGGAGCGGCGAGCCCCAACGCGGCGCGGATCGTGACGTCGCGGCTCGCCGAGGCGGTGAACCGGAGCGTGTACGGCTGACCGGCTTCCAGCGGGATGTCGTTCTGGCCGATCATGGACTCCCACGGGTTCACGGTGCCCGCCGGGATGTCGGCGCACAGCCTGCCCGAGTCCACTGTCGACGGTGTGTTCCCGCTGCTCCACCAGGGAGTCTTGACGCTGAACGTGCCGTTGAGCACGCGCTCGTACTGATCGGCGTGCGCGTCTGTGGCGAAGCCGGCCAGAAGCACTGCCGCGAGGCCGCCGACCAACCACCTGGGTCGTGAGTGTTTTGGCCGGTTAGAACCGGCGATACCACTCACGAGTCCTTCACTCCCAACGGCTCGAACTCGATCTGGGTCGTCGCGCCATCGGGCCACGTGACCGTCAGGCCGGTGGGCGTCGTGGCGACCGCGGTGCGCACAACAGGCAGGGCGTGCGCGCTCAAGGTGGCCAAGGCGGCATAGAGCCCGGCCGAGGCGTCGCCGGTCAAGCGGGGTATTCGGGCCCAGGCCGTGTAGGCGGTCCCTTGAGGCGCGACCACCTCGTCCTCGCTCGTCCATCCCCAGAGCGGCCGCAGCGCCGAAACCGCCTCCGGCCCGGTCGCCCAGCCGGTCAGTTCGACGCGAGCCCCAGGCGGCGCGCCGATCACCCGATGCACCCGCAGCTCATGGACACCCCGCGCGACGGTCAGGCTCTCGACCCGCAATCCCGGCACCATCGGCGACCCCGTCGCGAAGACCGGCCGATGCCACGAAGCCGCCCAATTCTCCGCGGCCCCCATCGGATGAATCCGGCGCCGGACACTGCGAACACCGCCCACGATCACGGCGAAGTGATTGTCGGCCGGGTTGCCGACCGACGTCGGCCCGGTATGGGTCGAATACGCGAGCCTGCCGTAATGGGGATCGTCGTCACCGGCCACCTCACCCTCGAATGGCCGCACATGGTCACTCCCGTGATTGTGCAACCGAACGATCCCGCCCGAGGACTGCACCAGAAACCCAGGACCGGACAACGCCAGCACCCGATCCGGCCCTTCGCTCGGCGCGGGTTCCTCCACCGAGGTCCACAATGGATGGTCAGCCCCGGCAAGCAGGCAGACAAAGGCTTTCGAAGCCCAGTAAGGCGACCCAGGCCCCGAGTAGAACTGCAGTGTCGGCTCATGCGGACCATGCCACCCCAGGCCGAGCAGCCCGTTCTCGTCGACGGCACCCCGCTCTAGGAAGTACCGCAGCGACCCGCTCAGCAATCGCCGCGACACCCCCGGGGTTAGCGGAGTGGAACCGGTCACCGCCCCCAACCCGACGGCCGAAGCGGCAGCGAACCGATAGGTGAGTGACCGTCCAAAATGGATCGGGGCGCCATCCGCCCCGAACAGCAAGGAGAAACTCTCCAGATGCGCACGCAGGCGATCACCGTGAACCGGCTCCCCCGCCAGAAATCCGTCGAGAACCGGATACAGGTGCAACGCCCAGCCGTTGTAGTGGTCGAACGCGCGGCCGTCGCCGTCGGAGTACCAGCCCTGCCCGTGATACCAGGTCTCCAGCAACTCCAGCGCCCGGCTCCGAGCCACCGCCGTCTCCGCGTCACCGCGCCCGACCGACTCCAGGAAACCGGCCACGGTGAACGGGAACAGGTACCAGTTGTTCGGCGCTGGCACATGCCGCAACGCCCCGCGCAACCAGTCCGAGGCCCGATCCTGCGCGCCAGGGTCGAGCCGATCCCACAGCCAAGGCCTGGTCAGGCGCAGGCCGAGCGCCACGGACGCCGACTCGACCATCGGCTGTCCCTGCGTGAAGTGGTCGAGAATGACCGGCCACGCCTCCGCGCCGTCAGGATCGGTGCCCGCGTCGAGTCCCTCGGCGTACCGGTCGAGCATGCCGTGCGGGTCGGCGCCGCCCGCGCCCGCGATCCGGAACGCCGCGGCGAGGAACGTGCGCGCGTAGCCTTCGAGACCGTCGGACCGGACCCCGCTCTTCGATGGGCGGCCGGGCAGGTCCAGAAACGCGCCGCGGGGGCTTGACCAGCGCCAAGCCGCTTCGAGCAGGCCGTCGGCGACGGCTTCCCAGTGTGCGCGGGTGTAGCCGGTGTGCGGGCTCAAGTCCCGGTCTTCCGGTGGGAGCCTCATGCGGTGCGGTCCAGCCTTTCGCGTCGTACCGGGTGGGCGAACGGCTCGCCGGAAGCCCAGCGGCCGACCTCCGCGACGGCCAGGTCCGCCAGGCGCTGCCACTCGTTGCCCTGCGAACCGGCGAGATGGGGGGTGATCAGCACAGTGTCGGTGTCCCACAACGGATGCGACGCCGGCAGCACCTCGGGGTCGGTGACATCGAGCACCGCGCGGATCCGCCCGGCGACCGCGGCTTCGGCGAGCGCGTCCTGATCGACGATCGCGCCGCGCGCCGTGTTGATCAGCACCGCGTCGGGGCGCATCGAGGTGATCAGGTCGCGGCTGACCAGGCCACGCGTCTCGGGCAACAGTGGCGTGTGCACACTCACGACGTCGGCATTGGAGAACAACTTACCGATGCCCACCGCCTCGGCCCCGAGTCGAGCAGCCTCCTCGGCGCTCACGTAAGGATCATGCAGCAGCACGCGAAAGTCGTACGGCCGCAGCAGCTCGATCACCCGGCGGCCGATCAACGAGGCCGAGAGAATCCCCACCGTACGGCCGAAGTTGCCGACTGAACGCGGCGTGCTCAACCAGGCGTCCCTGCGACGCGCGGCCCGGTAGTCGCGGGCGCGTTCCAGCACGCGTTTGCCGGTCAGCATGATCATCGCGACCGTGTACTCGGCGACCGGGAGTGCGTTGGCCGACGCCGCCGACGCGACCTCGATCCCCTGTTCCCAGCAGGCCTCGGTGACGTGGGCGTGCACGGACCCGGCTGTGTGCACGATGGCACGCAGGCGCGGCGCGGTGGCCAGCACTTCGGCGTCCAGCCGTGGGCAACCCCAGCCGGTGATCAGCACCTCGACGTCCGCGAGCACGGCACGAGCCTGCGCGTCCTCAAAGGACTCAAGTACGCCGGGAGCCAGCGAACAGACCTCGCCGAACGCGGCCAGCGCACGCGCGTCGATCACGGCCTCGGCGGCGTCCAACGACATCGCCAGTGCGGCGCGTGGGCTCATTTGACAGCTCCCGCGGTGAGACCGGAACGCCAGAATCGTTGCAGCAGAATGAAAGCGAGCACGAGCGGCAGCACGGCGAGCAGCGAACCCATGATGACGACCGGGTAATACTCGGGTGACACGGTCGCGGAGCTGTTCCAGGTGTACAGGCCGAGGCTCACCGGATACAGCTTCTGATCCGAGAGCATCACCATCGGCAGGAAGAAGTTGTTCCAGATCGCCGTCAGCTGGAACAGGAAGATCGTCACGACGCCAGGCCCGAGCATGCGCAGCGCGACCTTCCAGTACATGGCCAGCTCACTCGCGCCGTCCATACGCGCGGCCTCGAGTACCTCGTCCGGCACATAGCCCTGGCTGAAGATGCGCCCGAGGTAGACACCGAACGGGTTGAACAGCACCGGGATGAACACCGACCAGAACGTGTTGACCAGCCCCGCGCCCGACGCCATCAGGTACAGCGGCAGCGCGAGCACCGTCTGCGGCACCATGACCGCGGCGAGCACCAGCCCGAAAAGCTTTTCCTTGTGCCGGAAGCTGTACTTGTCGAACGCGTAGCCCGCCGCGACGCTCACCAATGCGCTCCCGGCGGCACCGAGTACGGCGTACAGCAGGCTGTTGACATACCAGCGGCCGTAGATGCCCTTGTCCATCGCGAACAGGTCCTGCAGGTTCTTGATCGGCGAGAACCCGTGCAGGGTGAGCAGATCGCTGCCGAACAACGCGTCGCGGTCCTTCGCCGCGGCGAGCACCAACCACAGCACCGGCAGCAACGTGTACAGCACCGAGAGGCCGACGATGAGGTTGACGGCGGTGCGGCCCAGTATCCTCGGTCTCGTCGCGAGCGTGCTCATCGGGCTTCCCTCGTGCGGTTGGTCCAGCGGGTGACCACATAGGACAGAGCGATCGTGCATGCCAGCAGGATCACCGACGCGGCGGCGGCCAGCCCGTAGTTGTTACGGGTGAAGGCCGCGTCGAAGATGTACATGCTCGGCGAGAACCGCGAGTTGATGATCGGCGTGGTCTGGCTCAGCAGCATCGGCTCGGTGAACAGCTGCAGCGCCCAGATCAGCGTGAACAACGCGACCATCACCAGCGACGCCCTGACCAGCGGCGTCTTGATCCGCAGCGCCATGCGCACCGGGCCGGCGCCGTCGACCACCGCGGCCTCGATCACCTCACGCGGCACGGCTTGCAACGCGGCGTAGAAGATCACCATGTTGTAGCCGAGGTTGCTCCACAGCGCGATGTTCACGATGGCGGGCACGACCGCGTGCACGCCGAGGAAGTTCACTGTGATGTCGACCTTGCCGAGCAGGTCGACCACGGGGCTGATGCCAGGGGTGTAGAGATACAGCCAGATGATCGCGGCGATGATCCCCGGCACCGCATGCGGCAGGAACAGGCCGAGCTGCGCCCACGAACGCAGCCGCGCGACGCCGGAGTCGAGCAACAGCGCCAGCAGAAGCGCACCCACGACCATCAGCGGGATGTAGATCAGGCAATACAGCGCGACGACCCCGAGTCCATTGAGGAAGGTCGGGTCGGTGACCACGGCGACGTAGCTGCGCAAGCCCACGAAGATCGTGCTCTCTTCACCGAAGCCGAGCCCTGGCTGGTCGTCGCCGAAGAAGCTCAGCCAGACCGCCGTTCCGACGGGGATCAGGAACACGGCCAGCAGCAGCAAGAAAAACGGCGCCATCAATACGGCGCAGGCGGAACGTTCACGGCGCCGGGTGGCGGACGTGGTCATCGGAAATCACCACCCTTTCGGTCAGGAGCTGTGCTCGGTGGTGGCGAGGCCCAGCGCCACGAGGTCGGGCATCGTGCCGCGCTGCGCTTCGCGGACCGCGTCGAGCAGCGTGCCGTCGCCCGCGCCTGCCAGCGCGAAACCGTCCTCCATCACGCGCTGGGTGGCGGTCATCCGCGGCCCCCAGGTCCAGCTGTCGCGGATCTTGGCCGCCTCGGCGTCGAAGAGGCTGTAGATGTCCTGGCCGCCGTAGTAGGCGCGGTCGAACGCGGCTCGCCCGACGTCGACCAGCGCGGGCGCGGCCGGATACTGGCTGCTCGTGCCGCTGGACAGCCGGGCACGCAGCGCGTCGGGATGCGAGACCTGCCATTCGATGAACTCCATCGCGGCCTCGGGATGCTCGCTGTCCCTGGTGATCGCGAACGTGGACCCGCCGTGCGTGCCGACGAGCGGATGCGCCGGGTCCCACTGCGGGACCGGCGCGATGGCCCACTTGCCTTTCTGGCCTGGACGCGCCTTCATCTGCGCGCCCGCGTCCCACGCGCCGGTGAGCCTGGCGAAGACGAGCCCCTGGCCGATCTGCGCGTCGCTCTGCCTGCCCAGCGACGGGTTCGCGAAGAGCAGTTGCTCGTCGAGCAGCCCTTGCCAGAACCCGGCGACGCGTCGCGTCGGCGCGTCGGCCAGCGAGACGTTCCAGGCGCCGTCGCTGGTGTCGAACCAGCGCGCACCCGCCTGCCATGAATGCCCGGCGAACTGCAGCGCGCCATCGGTGGGGAACAGCGCGAGCTTGCGTCCCGGCGCCTTGTCCCGCACCGCGCGCGCCGTCGCGGCGAACTCGTCCCAGGTGCGCGGGACCCGCAAACCGTGCTGCTCGAACAAATCCGTGCGGTAGTGCAGCACGATCGGCTCGACGTCGAGCGGCACGGTGAACACCCGGCCGCCGAAGGTCGTGAGCCCCAGCGCCTGCGGCAGCAGCCGCGATCGCAGCCGCTCACTGAGCAGGCCGGTGAGGTCGCGGGCGACACCGTCGATGGCGAACCCCGGCACCTGCGGGTATTCGAGGGTGGCGACATCCGGCGCGTTCCCCGCGCGGGCGGCGTTGCTCAGCTTCGCGTAGCCACCCTGCTGGCCGCCGGGGATCTGCTGGAAGACGACCTGGATCCGCTTCTGGCTTCGGTTGAACGCGTCGACCACCTGCTGACTGCCGCGCAGCGCTGACCAGAAAGTGATCCTCACCGGTCCGCTCGATGTGCTCCCGCCGCCCGAACAGCCTGCCAATGGGAGCGCGAGAGCCGCGGCGAGCACGGATCGGCGACTCGGTCGACCAGGCATCGGTGCCTCCTGCGCTGAGTGGCGGTCACCGCATTCTGATCACCTGAGCGTTTTACGGTCAATAGTTCGACATCAAGCGGTCAAACGCTCAGATAGGGCCGAGTCGATCCGCGCACCTTCAATTCGGGGATCAGCTCGACCCGCCTCGGCCGCCCGGCGCTCGCCTTGCCGAGCCGGTCCAGCAGCAGCTCGGCCGCCACTTTCCCGACCTCGGACTTCGGCGGGGCGATGGCGGTCAGCGGCGTCCTGCCGAGCGCGGCCACGACGTCGTCGTAGGCCACCACCGAGCAGTCGGCTGGCACCCGGATCCCGGCGTCGGCCAGCTGCTGGACCAGCATCAGCGCGTCGTCGTCGCCGTGCAGCACCGCGCCGGTGATGCCCCGCACGCGGATGAGCTCGGCCAGCGAGCCGGGCGGTGCGCCGGGGTCGGCGCCGGCGTCCGGCGCGCTGAGCACCACGGTCCAGTCGTCGATCTCCGTGTGCGCCACGGCGATCTCGGCGAAGGCCGCCCGCAGCGCACGCGCCGTCGGGCTGTCGTCGCGCGCGGCCAGCGCGATCCGCCGGTGCCCGAGCGCGATCAAATGCTCGACGGCGAGATACATGCCGTACCAGTGATCGGTGCACACCGAGTCGGCCGCGTGCAGCGCGCTGCCGGGCCGCGGCCTGCGTTCCATCAGCACCGTGGGCACGTCCGCCTCGGCGAGCCAGGCGTAGGCCGCCTCCTCGTCGGCCGCGGTCCGCCAGCGCGGCGCGATCAGCAGACCGGCCACCTCGTCGGCGACGACCCGTTCCACGATCGGCTGCTCGGCGCTGCGCACCCGCGGCGCGATGTGCAGCACCACGCGCATCCCCGCCTCCTCGAGCACGGTGCGCGCGCCGTGCACGACCTCGTTGAGGTAGGCGTGCCGTTCGGGCACGACCAGCGCGACGGTGCCGTCCTTCGAGTCGGGCATGACCGGCGCCTTGGGCATCGGGACCAGCGACCGGGCGACGCCGTGGCCACGCCGGAGCTTGCCTTCGCGCGCCAGCTCCTCGACGTCGCGGCGCACGGTGATCACCGAAACCTCGAGCTCGGCGGCGAGGTCGCTGACGCGCGCCTCGCCTCGCGCGCGCACGACCGCCAATATCCGCTGCCGCCGTTCGTCACCCGGTTCGCGCATAACACAGCCTTACGATCGTTTGAGCGTTTCGCGGAGAGCATATCGATCAGAAACACTCAGTCAACCAGGTGCCACTTTTCGGGTGAAGTTCGGTAATTGAGCGCCCTCTTCACCTGGACGGGTGACGCCCGTCACCCTACTTTTGAATGACTCGGACCAAAGTCTGCTTCCAAAATGACAAAGTGAGGGCACTGTGGCCCCGAACAGCGTGATCCACAAACGAGCTGCCTGGAAACTCGCACTGGCGGTGACGACGGCGTTCGCCTCGCTGGCCGCGCCCGCTCAAGCCGAACCGGCCCACGAGGTGGCGAAAGTGCTGGTCTTCTCGAAGACCGCCGCCTACCGGCACGACTCCATCCCCGACGGGATCAAGGCGATCAAGGAACTCGGCGTCCAGCACCACTTCGGCGTCGAGGCGACCGAGGACGCCGGCGCGTTCACCGACGCGAACCTCAAGCGCTTCACCGCGGTCGTCTGGCTGTCCACCACCGGCGACGTGCTGAACGCCGCGCAGCAGGCGGCGTTCGAGCGCTACGTCAAGGCGGGCGGTGGCTACGCCGGCGTACACGCCGCGTCCGACACGGAATACGACTGGCCGTGGTACGGCACCCTCGTCGGCGCGTACTTCGCCGCGCACCCGCAGATCCAGCAGGCCGACGTGCGCGTCGAGGACCACGCCCATCCGTCCACTGTGGATCTTCCAGGCACCTGGAAGCGCACCGACGAGTGGTACAACTTCCGGCAGAACCCGCGTGGCAAGGTCCACGTGCTGGCGAGCCTCGACGAGAAGAGCTACGACCCCGGCGGCGGCGCCATGGGCGACCATCCGACCGCCTGGTGTCACACGAATTCCGGCGGCCGCTCCTGGTACACCGGCGGCGGGCACACCAAGGAGTCCTACGCCGATCCGGCGTTCCGGTCGCACCTCGCCGGCGGGATCCGGTACGCGGCCAAGATGGTCGACGCGGACTGCGGCACGAGCACGGCCGCGCCGGTCGACACCGACTTCGACCAGATCACGCTGGCCAAGGGCGAGGAGAAGACCGGCGAGCCGATCGCGCTCGCGGTGCTGCCCAACCGCGACGTGCTGCACACCTCGCGCGACGGGCGCGTCTGGTACACGAGTTCCGCCGCGACGACCAAACTCGCGGGCCAGCTCCCGGTGTACACGCACGACGAGGACGGCCTGCAGGGCGTGGCCATCGACGCCGGTTTCGCGTCGAACCGCTGGGTGTACCTGTACTACGCGCCGAAACTGTCCACGCCGGCCGGTGACGCGCCGGAGACCGGCACCGCGGCCGACTTCGCGCCGTTCAAGGGGTACAACCAGCTGTCCCGGTTCAAGCTGGGCACCGACGGTGTCCTGAACCTCGGCAGCGAGCAGAAGATCCTGCAGATACCCGCCGAACGCGGGATCTGCTGTCACGCGGGCGGCGAGATCGACTTCGACGCGCAGGGCAACCTGTATCTGTCCACAGGGGACGACAGCAACCCGTTCGCCTCGGACGGCTTCACCCCGATCGACGAGCGCGCCAACCGCAACCCGGTCTTCGACGCGCAGCGCAGCGCGGGCAACACCAACGATCTTCGCGGGAAAGTTTTGCGTATCAAGGTGAACGCCAACGGCGGATACAGCGTGCCCAGCGGCAACCTGTTCAAGCCCGGCACCGCGAAGACGCGTCCGGAGATCTACGCGATGGGCTTCCGCAACCCGTTCCGGTTCGCCGTCGACCGCAAGACCGGGTGGCTGCATCTCGGCGACTACGGCCCCGACGCGGGTGCGGCGAACCCGGCGCGCGGTCCGGGCGGGACGGTCGAGTTCAACCTGATCAAGCAGCCTGGCAACTACGGCTGGCCGTACTGCATCGGCGACAATCAGCCCTTTGTGGACTATGACTTCGCCACCGGCGCGTCCGGAGCCGCGTTCGACTGTGCCGCACCGAAGAACACCAGTCCGCGCAACACCGGCCTGACGAACCTGCCGCCGGTGCAGCGCGCGTGGATCCCGTACGACGGCGGCTCGGTGCCGGAGTTCGGGAACGGCTCGGAGTCGCCGATGGGCGGACCGGTCTACCGCTACGACGCGGCATCGGCGTCCAAGACGAAGTTCCCGGCGTACTTCGACGGCAAGACCTTCGCCTACGAATGGGAACGCAGCTGGATCAAGGAAATCAGCGTCGGCCCGAACGGCGAGCGCGGCGAGATCAAGCCGTTCTTCGACTCGATGACACTGACCAGGCCGATGAACATCGAGTTCGGCCCGGACGGCGCGCTCTACGTGCTCGACTACGGCAGCGGCTACTTCGGCGGCTCCGCGGACTCGGCCGTCTACCGCATCGACTACACCCAGGGCAGCCGTACCCCGGTGGCCAAGATCGCGGCCGACCGCACCTCGGGGCCGGCGCCGTTGACGGTCCGCTTCGACCCGGCGGGCACGCATGACCCCGACCAGCAGCCGCTGACCTACGCGTGGGACTTCGACGGCAACGGCACGACCGACTCGACCTCGGCGGGTCCGGTGTCCTTTGTGTACAACTCGGCGGGCCAGTACACCGCGAAGCTCTCGGTGACCGACTCGACCGGACTGACCGGCGCGGCGAGCGTGGTGGTCACAGCGGGCAACACGGCGCCGGTGGTCTCGTTGCGAACTCCGCTCAACGGCAGCGTTTTCGCGTTCGGTGACACGGTGGCGTTCAAGGTCGACGTGACGGACGACCGGGCTGTGGACTGCTCGAAGGTGACCGTCGAGTACATCCTCGGCCACGAGGGTCACGGTCATCCGCTCAGCAGGGCGACCGGCTGCGAGGGCACGATCGCGACGCCTGCCGACGGCGGCCACGGTGCCGACGCGAACGTCTTCGGCGTCATCAACGCGACGTACACCGACGGCGGCGGCACGGGCGCTCCCCCGCTGACCGGCTCGGCGGAGAGCGTGCTGCAGCCGTCGTTGAAGCAAGCCGAGTTCTACACCGAGGCCAACGGCATCCAGGTCGTCTCGCAGACGGACGCGAGCGGCGGCAAGCGCGTCGGATACATCGAGCCCGGCGACTGGATCAAGTTCGATCCGGTGAACCTGGCCGGGGTCAGCGGCATCGGCTACCGCGTGTCGTCCGCGGGCGCGGGCGGAACGATCGAGGTGCGCTCGGGTTCGGTCAGCGGGCCATTGGTGCAGCAAGTGACCGTGTCGAACACGGGTGGCTGGGACACCTATGTGGACATTCCCGGCGCGCCGATCACGGATCCGGGTGGCACGGGTGCGCTGTATTTCGTGTTCCAGGGCACGGGATCCGGCGGACTGTTCGATGTGGACGCGATCAGGTTCGAGCGGTGATGTCGTGAGCGTTGCGGGCGGTTCTAACC